>CALMID010000089.1 GCA_937863915.1 uncultured Pseudomonas sp. | reverse complement strand
TGATCATGCGCGAGGGGTTGAACATCAGCGGTCTGACCACGGCAGCCTCGATCTGGGCCTCATCGGCCATTGGCGTGCTGGTGGGGGTGGGCTTTTATGCGGCGGGCATTCTGCTGGCGTTGTTATCTGCCATGTGCATGCTCGGTCTGTCGCGAGTCGAGTCCTGGCTGCCGCAGCGCCCGGCGATTGGCCTGACCTTGCGTTTTGACAGTGAGTTCTGTCCAGAGGAGGGGGCATTGCGTGCTTTTCTGATGACGCACGGCTTCGATATGGCCATGGGCTCGATCAGTATCAGCTTTTCTCAGGGGGCTCCGGAGTGGCGTTTTGTGGCCATCGCCAATTGCCGCGACTGTGGTACGCCAATGATAGGTTTGGCCAAGGCGCTGGAGATGCATCCGGGCGTGCAAAGCTTTCATATCTCGCACGCGAGAAACTAGAAGCTGGCAGGGTATTTCTGGAGGGTGGCCGAGGTGTTGGCCGGTACAGCAGGGTGGCGGCGCAGGCTTTGAGGTAGCCTGCTGCCACGATTACAGCGGCTTACTTCTTGCCCAGGGAGATCTGTCGGCTCGGGGTCCATACCTGGCCACTGACGCCGCGCTCTACCTGTTGGATCTCGCCGCCGCTTTGCAGAAAGGCCGCAACCTGAGCCTCGATGGATTCGCGGGTTTCCACGGCCGGGGCCGGTTTGGCAACTTTATTCGAGCCCTTCACGCGCATTTGCTGATCCTCTGCAGTTGCTGCTGCCATGGGCAGACAGCGGAGATAAAAAAACCGGCCCGTGGGCCGGTTCTCTTTGACAGGGCAGATGGTTAGACCACCTGTACCTCGTCAGCTTGCATACCTTTCTGGCCTTTCACAGCCACGAAGGAGACCTTTTGGCCTTCCTGCAGGCTTTTGAAGCCAGTGCTCTGGATCGAGCGGTAGTGCACAAACAGGTCAGGACCGTTTTCCGGGGTGATGAAGCCGAAGCCTTTTTCATCGTTGAACCACTTGACGGTGCCAGTTTGACGTTCGGACATGAGAGTCTCCTTGAACAAAGTTTGCACAGCGCCGGAACAGCCCGGGCCGTGACTGAGTGCAAAGAGTAAAGAAACCGATGGTGTGAATGGATCGAGATCTAAACAAGTCGATTTACGGTGACACATGCAGCCAGTGATCACACAATACTCGACAAGCGGTGTTTCACCTAATCATTTCTGTGATTTCTGCTGGGTGGCTGTCCAGCCGCTCTCGTTTAGCGGGGGCAATGCCCGGCGGGCTATGTCGGCCAGATCCTCGGGTTTGACAAAGATGCCATCGCTGCTCAGCTTGGCCAGCCCATGGAGCGTGGCCCACAGCAGTTGTGCCTGGCGCAGGTGGTTGAGATCGCCAAGAGGACGTGCCTGATCGAGTTGCTCGAACAGGTGCACATACTGACGAAAGCAATCCTTGGCAAAACGCTGGAAATCGGCGGTGTCTCCATGGTTGCTGTCCTGCCATAGCGTCCGGCCGAACATCAGGGCATACAACGCCGGCTGGCGGGTGGCGAAGTCCAGGTAGCCAAGCACGGCCTGGTGCAGACGCTCATGCAGTGGCTGCTGTTCATCTTCCACGACGGTCTGCAGGAGTTTATTCAGCTCGGCAAAGCCCAGTTCGCCAATTGCGGCGAGCAGGGCCTGCTTGTCGCGGAAGTGATGGTAGGGGGCGCCGCGCGAGACGCCGGCGTGCTCGGCCAGACGGCGTAGCGACAGGGCTTCGATGCCTTCGCTGTGCAGAATTGCCAGGCTGCTGTCGAGCAGTGCCTGGCGCAGGTTGCCATGGTGATAAAGCGATTCGTGCGTGCTCATGGCGCCGAGTATAAGCAGCGTGAGGCGGAGAACCTAGGCAAACTTGACAGTGTCAGGATTGCCCTCCTATCGTGGCGCACTGCCAGCTTGGGCATTCCGCTCGGGCCTCCTGATGGGTATTCGCGATGACCTATAAAAGCTTCACTGTCACCCTGGCCGAGCACATTGCCCATGTGCAGTTGAGTCGCCCCGAGGCGCTCAACTCGATGAATGCCGATTTCTGGGTGGAGTTGCCGCAGTGCATGCGTGACATCGAAGCCAGCGGCGAGGCGCGGGTCATCGTCATTTCCTCCACTGGCAAGCATTTCTCCGCCGGTATGGATCTGGGCGTTTTCAGCAATCCCAAGAGCGTACCGATGGGTGGCGATCCGGGACGCATGGCGGAAAACCTGCGTCGTGTGGTGATGCAGCTGCAGGCCACGCTCAGTTCCCTGGAAGAGGTGCGTTTGCCCGTGCTGGCGGCCATTCATGGGGGTTGTATCGGCGGCGCGCTGGATATGGTCTGTGCGGCTGACTGCCGTTACGCCACTGCGGATGCTTACTTCACCATCAAGGAGACCGAGCTGGGCATGACGGCCGACGTCGGTACGCTGCAGCGTTTGCCGAAGCTCATTCCGCAGGGCGTCGTGCGCGAACTGGCCTTTACCGGGCGCAATTTCTCGGCGCAGGAGGCGTTGGCGCTGGGCCTGGTCAATCAGGTGTTCGAGAGCCAGGAAGCGATGCTCGCCGGCGTGATGGCCATTGCCGCACAGATTGCCAAACATTCGCCGCTGGCCGTTACAGGCTGCAAGGAAATGCTCAACTACAGTCGCGACCACAGTGTGGCCGACAGTCTCAAGTACATGGCGACCTGGCAGTCCGGCATGTTCCGCCCTCACGACATGATGAAGACCTTCCAGGCCAAGGCGACCAAGAGTCAGGCGCAGTTCGACAACCTGTTCCCGGTCAAGGGCTTGTTCGAGGGCTGATGCTTGGCTCAGGCATCACGCAAAAAAGGCAGCCGAGGCTGCCTTTTTTGTGGGCGTTTGAACGTCATTCAAATCTTCAGGCCGGCGTGGCAATGCAACTGCGGTTGCGACCGCCATGCTTGGCGGCATAGAGCTGCTGGTCGGCTCGGTGCAGCCAGCTTTCCCAGCTTTCCTCGTGTTGCAGGTTG
>CALMID010000088.1 GCA_937863915.1 uncultured Pseudomonas sp. | reverse complement strand
AAACCGGCCCTGCAGGCCGTGCTCAACCAGCTACAAGAACCCAGCCGCGCCGCGCATCTACCGCTGGACATCCGTGGCACCGCCTTCCAGCAGCGCGTCTGGCAGGCTCTGCAGCAGATCCCCTGCGGGCAGACCCGCAGCTACAGCGAACTGGCGCAGACGCTGGCCAGCCACCCCCGGGCGGTGGCCCGCGCCTGCGCCAGCAATCCACTGGGCCTGCTGGTGCCCTGCCACCGCGTGGTGGGCGCGGACGGCAGCCTCAGCGGCTACCGCTGGGGCCTGGCGCGCAAGGCCGAGCTGTTGCGCCGGGAGCAGGACGACGCGCCGCCCCTCCCCTAGACCTGCTTCTTATGCCGGGCGGCATACAGACAGATCATCTCCATCGCCAGAGTGGCGCCAGCCAGAGCGGTGACTTCGGCGTGGTCATAGGGCGGTGAAACCTCCACCACGTCCATGCCCACCAGGTTGATGCCGCGCAGGCCCCGCAGGATTTCCAGAGCCTGATGACTGGAGAGGCCGCCGCACACCGGGGTGCCGGTGCCGGGGGCAAAGGCCGGGTCGAGGCAGTCGATGTCGAAGGTCAGGTACACCGGGTTATCACCGACCCGGGCGCGGATCTGCTCGGCGATCTGCTCCGGGGTACTGCGGTTGACCTGCCGTGCATCCAGCACCTGAAAGCCCATCACATCGTCATTGGTGGTGCGCAGGCCGACCTGCACCGAGCGCGCCGGATCGACCAGTCCCTCGCGGGCCGCGTGGTAGAACATGGTGCCGTGATCGATGCGTTTGACCTCCTCGTCCGGCCAGGTGTCGCTGTGCGCGTCGAAGTGAATCAGCGACAGCGTGCCGTGCTTTTTCGCGTGGGCCTTGAGCAGCGGGTAGCTGATGAAGTGGTCGCCACCCAGGGTGAGCATGGCGCAGCCGGCGGCCAGAATCCGGTCGGCATGGGCCTCGATGGCAGCCGGAGTGTCCTGCGGCGTGCCATGGTCGAAATGGCAGTCGCCGTAATCGATGCAGGCCAGCAGGTCGAACGGATCGAACTCCCAGGGATAGTGCCGGGCCCACGCCGACTGGATCGAAGCGGCACGAATGGCACGCGGGCCGAAGCGGCTGCCGGGGCGGTTGGTGGTGGCGGTGTCGAAGGGCACACCGCTGACCACCAGATCCACCCCGTTCAGGTCGCGGGTGTAGCGGCGGCGCATGAAGCTGGTGATGCCGGCGTAGGTCGGCTCGGCGGCGGTGCCATACAGGCTGTCACGGGTGATGGCCTGATCGTTGTCGAAGGCTTGGTCCATGGTCATTACTCGATAAGGGTGTACAGGCCGCTCAGTGCCGGAGCGGCCAGACGGCTTTCAATACTGGGTGCGGAACCTGCTCCAGAGCCGCGTCCGCTCGCGCTGCTCGCGCAGCGGCAGTAGCTGTTCGGCAAACAGCTTGG
>CALMID010000087.1 GCA_937863915.1 uncultured Pseudomonas sp. | reverse complement strand
GCTGGAACCGACGGACATGCTGTGGGCCATGCGCGAACACGAGTTTGTCTGCTACTTCCAGCCCAAGGTGGCGCGGTACGACGGGCGCCTGTGCGGCGCCGAAGCCCTGATCCGCTGGCAGCATCCGCAGCATGGCCTGCTGGCACCAGCCGCCTTCATCGAGATGATCGAAGCCAGCCCGCATATCTCCGAAGTCACCCTGCAGATGCTCGACATGGCCCTGGTGCACTGCAAGGGCTGGCACGAAATGGGCCTGCCGCTGAGTTTCTCGCTGAACGTCTCGGCCCGCTCGCTGGCCGATTCGCAACTGGCCGATGCGATCATCGAACGGGTCACGGCCAGTGGCATCGCCCCAGGCTTCGTGATTCTGGAAATCACCGAAAGCGCGATCATGACCGATCTCGGCATGGCCCTCGGCACGCTGGCCCGCCTGCGCCTGAAAGGCTTCTCGATTTCCGTGGACGACTACGGCACCGGCTTCTCCTGCATGCTGCAGCTGTCGCGCGTGCCCTGCACCGAGCTGAAGGTCGACCGTGCCTTCGTGAATGGCGCGAGCAACAGCCAGCACCTGCGCATCCTGCTGGAAAGTGCCCTGGATATCGCCCGCAAGCTCAACCTCAAGGTCGTCGCCGAGGGCGTGGAAACCCGCGAGGACTGGCAGCTGCTGCGCGAACTGGAGTGCGGCGAGGCGCAGGGCTATTTCATCGCCAAACCGATGCCCGGCGAAGCCCTGCTAGCCTGGTGGCGAGCCAACCAGAGCCGCCTCAAGCAGCTCTAGCGGCTCTTCAGGGCATTACTCGACAGTCACCGACTTGGCCAGGTTGCGCGGCTGGTCGACGTCGGTGCCCTTGAGCACGGCAACGTGGTACGACAGCAGCTGCAGCGGCAGGGTGTAGAGAATCGGTGCCAGCAGTTCGTGGGCGTGCGGCATGTTGACCCCCAGGGTGCCCTCGCCGTTCTCCATGCGTGCTTCCTCGTCGGCAAACACGATCAGTTGGCCACCACGGGCACGCACTTCCTGCAGGTTGGATTTGAGCTTTTCCAGCAGCTCGTTGTTCGGCGCCACGGTGACCACCGGCATGTCGCTGTCGACCAGGGCCAGCGGGCCATGCTTGAGCTCGCCGGCCGGGTAGGCTTCGGCGTGGATGTAGGAAATTTCCTTGAGCTTGAGCGCCCCTTCCATCGCCACCGGGTACTGCTCGCCACGACCGAGGAACAGGGTGTGGTGCTTCTCGGCAAACAGCTCGGCGACCTTTTCGATCTGCCGGTCCATGCCGAGTGCCTGCTCCAGCAGATTTGGCAGGCCACGCAGGGCCTGCACCGCCTGTGCTTCGACAGCAGCATTCAGGGTGCCGCGCGCACGGCCTAGGGCCAGGGTCAGCAGCAACAGGCCGACCAGCTGGGTGGTGAAGGCCTTGGTTGAGGCCACGCCGATTTCCGGGCCGGCGCGGGTCAGCAGGGTCAGGTCGGATTCGCGCACCAGGGAGCTGGTGCCGACGTTGCAGATCGCCAGGCTGGCCAGGTAACCGCTGTCCTTGGCATTGCGCAGGGCGGCCAGGGTGTCGGCGGTTTCGCCGGACTGGGAGATGCTGACGAACAGCGAACCGGACTGCACGGCCACCTTGCGGTAGCGGAATTCGCTGGCGACTTCGACCTGGCAGGGAATGCCGGTCAGGCTCTCCAGCCAGTAGCGCGCCACCATGCCGGCGTGGAAGCTGGTGCCACAGGCGACGATCTGCACGTTGCGCACCTGACTGAACAGCTCGGCGGCCTTTGGGCCAAAGGCCTGGATCAGCACATGGTCGGCGGCCAGGCGATCTTCCAGGGTGCGCTGCACGACCTTAGGCTGCTCGTGGATTTCCTTGAGCATGAAGTGGCGGTAGGCGCCCTTTTCGGCGGCCTCGGCACTTTCCTTGTAGTGCACCGTCTCGCGCTGCACCGGCTGGCCGGCCTGATCCCAGATCTGCAGGCTGTCGCGGCGGATCTCGGCGATATCGCCTTCTTCCAGGTAGATGAAGCGGTCGGTGACCTGGCGCAGGGCCAGCGGGTCGGAGGCGAGGAAGTTCTCGCCAATGCCCAGACCGATCACCAATGGGCTACCGCTACGGGCCGCGAGAATGCGGTCCGGCTGCTTGGCGCTGATCACGGCCAGGCCGTAGGCGCCATGCAGCTGCTGGACGGCCGCCTTGAGTGCATCGCCCAGATCGGCATGGGTTTTCTGCAGGTGATGCAGCAGGTGCACGATGGTTTCGGTATCGGTCTGAGAGCTGAACACATAGCCCAGGCCCTGCAGACGGGCGCGCAGTTCTTCGTGGTTCTCGATGATGCCGTTATGCACCACGGCCAGTTCGTTGGCGGAAAAATGCGGGTGAGCGTTGGCCTCGGTCGGCGCACCGTGAGTGGCCCAGCGGGTGTGGGCGATGCCCAGGCGACCGACCAGCGGCGCGGCCGTCAGCGCCTGCTCCAGCTCGGCGACCTTGCCGATACGCCGGCAGCGCTGCAGCTGCTGGTTATCGGTAAACACCGCCACGCCGGCGCTGTCGTAGCCCCGGTATTCCAGGCGTTTCAGGCCTTCGATCAGAATCGCGCTGATCTGCCGCTCGGCAATGGCGCCAACGATGCCACACATAGGTAATGCTCCTTAAACAGTCGGACTGGCGAGGATCACCCGGATCCCACGCGCGGCCAGTTGTTCCTGCGCTGCCTCAGGCAGACGCGTATCGGTAATCAGGGTGTGGATGCTGCTCCAGGGCAGCTCCAGATTGGGCATCTTGCGCCCGAGTTTGTCGCTCTCGGCCAGGACGATGACTTCACGCGCCACCTCGGCCATGACCCGTGACAGGCCCAGCAGCTCGTTGAAGGTGGTGGTGCCCCGCTCAGGATCGAGCCCGGCGGCGCCGATGAACAGCTGATCGAAATCGTAGGAACGCAGCACCTGTTCGGCCACCTGACCCTGGAAGGATTCCGAGTGCGGATCCCAGGTGCCACCGGTCATCAGCAGTACCGGCTCGTGCTCCAGCTCGCGCAGGGCATTGGCCACGTTCAGCGAGTTGGTCATGACCACCAGACCGGGCTTGTGGCCCAGCTGCGGGATCATTGCCGCCGTGGTGCTGCCACTGTCGATGATCACCCGTGCGTGCTCACGAATCAGCTGTACCGCCGCCTTGGCAATCGCCAGCTTGAACGGCGACAACGGCTGAGCCGGTTCACCAATCAGCTCCTGTGGCATCGATTGCGCGCCACCATAGCGGCGCAGCAACAGGCCGTTCTTCTCCAGCTCGGCCAGGTCCTTGCGAATGGTCACTTCCGACGTGGCGAACGCCTTGGCCAGCGCATCGACACTCACCTCGCCCTGCTCGTTGAGCAAGGCAAGGATGGCATGGCGACGCTGTGGGGTATTGCGTTTCGACATCTTTAAGTTTCGATTCGAAAGATAATGACGCGAATCAAAACCTAAGCCGCTTGCAAGGTCAACCCGGAAAACGACAAAAGGCGGCCTGAGCCGCCTTTTATCTGCCCCCTAGGGCCTTGCTTGTTACTGCTTGGTCGGACGCTTCCAGCCTTCGATATTGCGCTGTTTGGCACGGCCGACGGCCAGGGCCTTGGCTGGCACGTCCTGGGTCACGGTGGAGCCCGCTCCGGTGGTGGCGCCATCGCCCAGGGTCACGGGCGCAACTAGGGAGCTGTTTGAGCCGATAAAAACGTCCTCGCCCATCACCGTCTTGAACTTGTTGGCACCGTCGTAGTTGCAGGTAATGGTGCCGGCGCCGATGTTGGTGCGCGCACCGATCTCGGCATCGCCGAGGTAACTCAGGTGACCCGCCTTGGCGCCCTCGCCCAGGACGGCATTCTTCAGCTCGACGAAGTTGCCAACATGGGCTTTGGCGCCCAGCTTTGCTCCCGGACGCAAACGGGCAAACGGACCGCAGTCAGCACCCTCACCCAGCTCGGCGCCTTCCAGATGGCTGTTGGCTTTGACGATGGCTCCCCGGCGCAAGGTGGAATCCTTGATCACGCAGTTGGGGCCGATCTGCACACCGTCCTCGATGACAACCTTGCCTTCGAGGATCACGTTGATGTCGATCTGCACATCGCGGCCAACAGTCACCTCACCACGCAGGTCGAAGCGGGCCGGGTCCAGCAGGGTTACACCCTGGGTCATCAGGCGGCGGGCGGCGCGCTGCTGGTAGTAGCGCTCCAGTTGCGCCAGCTGGATGCGGTCGTTGGCACCCAGCACTTCCATTTCTTCCTGCGCGGTTTCCGTGGCCACCACCAGGCCATCGGCCACGGCCATGGCAATCACGTCGGTCAGGTAGTACTCGCCCTGGGCATTGCTGTTGGATAGGCGGCCCAGCCAGTCGCCCAGGCGCTTGCCCGGCACGGCGAGAATGCCGGTGTTGCCTTCGCGAATGGCGCGCTGCGCTTCGCTGGCATCCTTGTGCTCGACAATGGCCTGCACAATGCCGGCCTCGTCACGAATGATGCGCCCGTAGCCAGTGGGATCGGCCAGGTTGACGGTCAGCAGGCCCAACTGGGTGTCACTGGCCTGTTCCAGCAGCCGGCTTAAAGTCTCGACCTGGGTCAGCGGCACATCACCGTAAAGAATCAGTACCTTGTCCGCCTCGATATGCGGCAAGGCCTGCGCCACGGCGTGGCCAGTACCGAGCTGTTCGGCCTGCAGGACAAAGTCGACATCGTCTGCCGCCAGACGCTCACGCACCAGCTCGGCACCATGACCGATGACCACATGGATCTTGCGTGGCGAGAGCTGACGCGCTGTGTCGATCACATGGCCGAGCATGGATTTGCCGGCCACCGGGTGCAGCACCTTGGGCAGTGCCGAGCGCATGCGCGTGCCCTGACCGGCCGCGAGAATGACGATATCGAGAGACATGACGACTTCCTGAATTCCCTGGAACGGGTAAATGACAGACAAGAAAAAGGGCAGCCGAGGCTACCCTTCTCTTACGCTTTGCCTTGCAACCGCAGATCAGTAGCGATTACGCATCTGACGCACGGTACGCAGCTGAGCAGCAGCTTCCGCCAGACGAGCGGCGGCAGAACCGTAGTCGAACTCCGCACCCTTAGCGTGCAGAGCCTTCTCCGCTTCCTGCAGCGACTGCTGAGCAGCAGCTTCATCGAGATCAGCAGCACGAATCGCGGTGTCGGCAAGAACCTTGACCATGTTCGGTTGCACTTCGAGGAAACCACCGGAGATGTAGAACACCTCCTGCTCGCCGCCCTGCTTGATCACACGGATCGGACCCGGCTTGAGATCGGTGATCAGCGGCGCGTGACCCGGAGCGACACCCAGGTCACCCAGATTGCCGTGCGCAACCACCATCTCGACCAGACCGGAGAAAATCTCCGCTTCGGCGCTGACGATATCGCAATGGACAGTAATAGCCATACGCTTGCCTCACGAGCGCCCGTTACCGGGCGCACAGGGGATTACAGTTTCTTGGCTTTCTCGATGGCTTCGTCGATGCTGCCAACCATGTAGAACGCCTGCTCCGGCAGGTGATCGTAGTCACCTTTCAGAATGCCGCTGAAACCAGCGATGGTGTCCTTCAGGGAAACGTACTTACCTGGCGAGCCGGTGAAGACTTCGGCCACGAAGAACGGCTGCGACAGGAAGCGCTGGATCTTACGAGCACGGGATACGAGCTGCTTGTCGGCTTCCGACAGTTCGTCCATACCCAGGATCGCGATGATGTCCTTCAGTTCCTTGTAACGCTGCAGCACGTACTGCACGCCACGCGCGGTCTCGTAGTGCTCCACACCGACAACCAGCGGATCGAGCTGGCGGGAGGTGGAGTCCAGCGGATCCACGGCCGGGTAGATACCCAGGGAGGCGATGTCACGGGACAGTACGACGGTGGCGTCCAAGTGGGCGAAGGTGGTCGCCGGGCTCGGGTCGGTCAGGTCGTCCGCAGGTACGTATACGGCCTGTACCGAGGTGATCGAGCCGTTCTTGGTGGAGGTAATACGCTCCTGCAGAACGCCCATCTCTTCGGCCAGAGTCGGCTGGTAACCTACTGCGGAAGGCATACGGCCCAGCAGTGCGGATACTTCGGTACCGGCGAGGGTGTAACGGTAGATGTTGTCGACGAACAGCAGAACGTCACGACCTTCGTCACGGAACTTCTCGGCCATGGTCAGGCCGGTCAGTGCCACGCGCAGACGGTTGCCTGGCGGCTCGTTCATCTGGCCGTAAACCAGGGCCACTTTGTCGAGAACGTTGGAATCCTTCATCTCGTGGTAGAAGTCGTTACCCTCACGAGTACGCTCACCCACACCAGCGAACACGGAATAACCGCTGTGTTCCATGGCGATGTTACGGATCAGTTCCATCATGTTTACGGTCTTGCCTACACCGGCACCACCGAACAGACCGACCTTACCACCCTTGGCGAACGGGCAAACCAGGTCGATAACCTTGATGCCGGTTTCCAGCAGCTCGTTGCCGCCAGCTTGCTCGGCATAGGACGGCGCAGCGCGGTGGATTTCCCACTGCTCTTCTTCGCCAATCGGGCCGGCTTCGTCAATCGGGTTGCCCAGTACGTCCATGATCCGGCCCAGGGTCGCTTTACCGACCGGTACGGAGATGGCTTTACCAGTGCTGGTAACGTCCAGACCACGCTTCAGACCTTCGGTCGAACCCATGGCGATGGAACGAACCACGCCGTCGCCCAGCTGCTGCTGAACTTCCAGAGTGGTTTCAGCGCCGACTACTTTCAGCGCTTCATAGATATTCGGCACTTGATCACGCGGGAATTCCACGTCGATAACGGCGCCGATGATTTGAACGATACGTCCGCTACTCATCTTTGGTTCCTCTGAATATTTGAACCGTTCTTAAACCGCGGCAGCGCCGCCGACGATTTCCGAAATTTCCTGGGTGATCGCAGCCTGACGAGCCTTGTTGTAGATCAACTGCAACTCTTTGATGAGTTCGCCGGCGTTGTCGGTGGCGTTCTTCATCGCGATCATCCGGGCTGCCTGTTCAGCAGCGATGTTCTCAACCACTGCCTGGTACACCTGCGACTCCACATAACGCACCATCAGACCGTCGAGCAGCTGTTTGGCGTCGGGTTCGTACAGGTAGTCCCAGTGGTGCTTGAGTTCAGCTTCCGGAGTAGCCACCAGCGGAACCAGTTGTTCCACCGTCGGCTTTTGCGTCATGGTATTGATGAACTTGTTCGAGACCACGGACAGACGATCGATGCGACCTTCGAGGTAAGCATCGAGCATGACCTTGACGCTACCGATCAGATCGTTGATCGACGGTTCGTCGCCCAGGTGGCTGATCGCAGCAACAACGTTGCCACCAAAGTTGCGGAAGAATGCCGCACCCTTGCTGCCAACCACGCAGAGATCGATCTCCACGCCTTGCTCACGATTGCTCGACATGTCCTTGACCAGAGCCTTGAACAGGTTGGTATTCAGACCACCGCACAGACCACGGTCCGAGCTCACCACGACATAACCAACGCGCTTGATTTCGCGCTCGATCATGAACGGGTGGCGGTATTCCGGGTTGGCGTTGGCCAGATGACCAATTACCTGGCGGATACGCTCCGCATAGGGACGGCTCGACGCCATGCGCATTTGAGCTCTGCGCATTTTGCTGACCGCCACCTTTTCCATGGCGCTGGTGATCTTCTGCGTGCTTTTGATGCTCGCAATCTTGCTGCGAATCTCTTTTGCGCCTGCCATTTGACACCTATCAGGTTAGCAAGCGGGGATCTTGCGACCCCCGCTGCGGCTTACCAGGTTTGGGTGGCCTTGAACTTCTCGATGCCAGCTTTCAGCTGAGCGTCGATATCGTCATTGAAGTCGCCCTTCTCGTTGATCTTCGCCATCAGAGCGGCGTTCTCACGGTTGAAGTAGGCGATCAGGGCCTGCTCAAAGCTGATGATCTTGGCGACTTCTACGTCTACCAGGAAGCCACGCTCAGCGGCATACAGCGACAGAGACATGTCGGCGATGGACATCGGCGCGTATTGCTTCTGCTTCATCAGCTCGGTAACACGCTGACCATGCTCAAGCTGCTTGCGGGTGGCTTCGTCCAGGTCAGAAGCGAACTGGGCGAAGGCCGCCAGTTCACGGTACTGAGCCAGAGCGGTACGGATACCACCGGAGAGCTTCTTGATGATCTTGGTCTGAGCAGCACCACCCACGCGGGATACCGAGATACCGGCGTTGACCGCCGGACGGATGCCCGAGTTGAACATGGCCGATTCCAGGAAGATCTGACCGTCGGTGATGGAGATCACGTTGGTCGGAACGAACGCGGAAACGTCGCCAGCCTGGGTTTCAATGATCGGCAGAGCGGTCAGGGAACCGGTTTTGCCAGTCACAGCGCCATTGGTGAACTTCTCAACGTACTCTTCGGATACGCGGGAAGCGCGCTCCAGCAGACGGCTGTGGAGATAGAACACGTCGCCCGGGTAAGCTTCGCGGCCCGGCGGACGGCGCAGCAGCAGGGAGATCTGGCGATAGGCAACGGCCTGCTTGGACAGGTCGTCGTACACGATCAGAGCGTCTTCACCGCGGTCGCGGAAGTATTCGCCCATGGTGCAGCCGGCGTACGGTGCGATGAACTGCAGGGCAGCCGATTCGGAAGCCGAAGCAGCAACCACGATGGTGTTGCTCAGAGCGCCAGCTTCTTCCAGCTTGCGTACCACGTTGGCGATGGTCGACTGCTTCTGACCAATGGCGACGTAGACGCAACGGATGCCGCTGTTCTTCTGGTTGATGATGGCGTCGATGGCCAGAGCGGTCTTACCGATCTGACGGTCACCGATGATCAGCTCGCGCTGGCCACGGCCTACCGGGATCATGGCGTCAACCGACTTGTAACCGGTCTGTACCGGCTGGTCGACCGACTTACGCCAGATCACGCCCGGTGCAACCTTTTCAACAGCGTCGGTAGCGACGTTGTTCAGCGGGCCTTTGCCGTCGATCGGGTTACCCAGTGCGTCAACGACGCGACCCAGCAGTTCCGGACCAACCGGTACTTCCAGGATGCGGCCAGTACACTTGGCGCTCATGCCCTCGGCCAGCGACTGGTAGGCACCCAGAACCACAGCACCGACGGAGTCGCGCTCAAGGTTCATGGCCATGCCATAGACGCCGCCCGGGAACTCGATCATTTCACCGTACATAACGTCGGCGAGACCGTGAATACGCACGATACCGTCAGACAGGCTGACGATGGTGCCTTCGTTACGGGCCTGGGAAGAGACGTCGAGTTTCTCGATACGTCCCTTGATGATTTCACTAATTTCGGAAGGATTGAGTTGCTGCATTGCTCTGCTGCCCCTTCAAACTCAAGATTTCAACGCTTCGGCCAGTTTCGCGATTTTGCCGCGAACCGAGCCATCGATAACCAGGTCGCCCGCGCGGATGATGACACCACCGATAAGGGAGGAGTCTTCCGCAGCGTGCAGACGCACTTCTCGGCTGAGCCGTGCGCTGAGAACCTTGGCGAGTTTGTCTTGCTGTTCTGTGCTCAATGCGAAGGCACTGGTGACTTCCACGTCTACCGATTTTTCCTGCTCGGCCTTGAAGACCTCGAACAGGGCGGCAATCTCCGGCAACAGCAGGAGACGCTCGTTTTCGGCCAGCACGTGGATGAAATTCTGTGCCTGGGCGTCGAACTTGTCGCCAACTACCTCGTTAAAGGTATTGGCCTTTTCTACGCTCGTCAGACGCGGGGCCTTGAGCACCTGCTGCACTGTTTCGTCTTGCGAAACTGCAGCAGCCAGGTTCAGCACGGCCGACCAGGAGGCCAGCTGCTGATTTGCCTGGGCGTGCTCAAAAGCTGCCTTAGCGTAAGGTCGGGCCAACGTGGTCAGTTCTGCCATGATCGCCCTCGCTTAAATTTCGGCGGCCAGTTTGTTAACCAGCTCCGCGTGCGCGTTTTGATCGATACTGGCACCCAGGATCTTCTCAGCACCGGTGACGGCCAGAGTACCCAGTTGGGCACGCAGGGCGTCTTTAACGCTGTTCAGTTCCTGTTCGATCTCGGCTTGAGCTTGCGCCTTCAGGCGCTCGCCTTCGGTGCGGGCCTGATCGCGAGCTTCGTCGACGATCTGGGTAGCACGCTTCTTGGCTTGCTCAACGATTTCGGCTGCCTGTGTCTTGGCTTCGCGCAGTTGCTGACCCACTTTCTCTTGGGCCAGCTCCAGGTCACGAGCCGCACGGTTGGCAGCGTCCAGGCCATCAGCGATCTTCTTTTGACGTTCGCGCAAAGCAGTAATGACCGGCGGCCATACAAACTTCATGCAGAACAGTACAAAAACGAAGAAGGCAACGGCCTGGCCAATCAGGGTTGCATTAATGTTCACGCCAACACCTCGCTCGTTCGTTGTTCGTCACACCAATCACTCGAAAACGAGTGATTAGCCGGCGATTTGACCAACGAAGGGGTTCGCGAAGGTGAAGAACAGGGCGATACCCACACCGATCATGGTCACGGCGTCGAGCAGACCAGCCACGATGAACATTTTAACTTGCAGCATCGGAACCATTTCCGGCTGGCGAGCAGCGCCTTCCAGGAACTTGCCGCCCAGCAGGCCGAAGCCAATGGCAGTACCCAGAGCGCCCAGACCGATCAGCAGGGCAACAGCAATCGCGGTGAGACCAACTACAGTTTCCATTTTTCCTCCCGACTTTTTACGTCGTATTGGTTAGGGGTTTTCAAAGTGAAGCGGTAAAGCTTTTTTGTTACCTAAAGGGGCAGGAGCCCCTTAGTGGTTGTCTTCGTGTGCCATCGCCAGATACACGATGGTCAGCATCATGAAGATGAAGGCCTGCAGGGTGATGATCAGGATGTGGAACACCGCCCACGCCCAGTTCAGCGCAACACCGAGGGTGCTGAGCAGGAACATGCCACTGCCGAACATCACGGCAATCAGAATGAAGATCAGTTCGCCGGCATACATGTTGCCGAACAGACGCAGTGCCAGCGAAATCGGCTTGGCAATCAGGGTCACGAACTCGAGCAGGAAGTTGACCGGAATCAGCAGGATCTGAACGGCAATGTTCTTGCTGCTGAACGGATGCAGGGTCAGCTCACCCAGGAAGCCGCCAATCCCCTTGACCTTGATGCTGTAGTACACGATCAGGGCAAATACGGAGAAGGCCAGACCCAGGGTAGCGTTCGGGTCAGTGGACGGCACCACGCGGAAGAACAGGTGCGGATCGCCAGTCAGTTTCGCGGCCAGCATCGGCAGGAAGTCCACCGGCACCAGGTCCATCAGGTTCATCAGGAAGATCCAGACGAAGATGGTCAGGGCCAGCGGCGCGATCAGCGGGTTGCGCGCATGGAAGGTGTCTTTCACGCTGCCATCGACGAACTCGACGACAACTTCAACGAAGTTCTGCAGGGCTCCCGGCTGGCCGCTGGTGGCGCGCTTGGCGGCCATGCGGAACAGCAGGATGAAGATCAGGCCGAGCGCCAGGGACCAGCCCAGGGTATCGACGTGAAAAGCCCAGAAGCCCATTGCCTTTGCTTCAGCTGCAGTGTGGGCGAAGCCCCAGTCACCATTCGGCAGTTGCCCGTAAGTCAGGTTCTGCAGGTGGTGCTGGATATAGCCCGAAGCGGTTTGTTCTGCCATGTTTGCCTCAAACGCTCTAAGGTCTCGAAAGTTTGCCCATCAGCAGGGGGGCGAACCAGCTGACCATCAGGGTCAGCAGGTATGCACCGAACAGCGCCGGCACATCCAGTGGTTTCACTCCTGCAAACGCCAGCGTGAACAACGCTGCCGTCAGAATCAGTTTGCCGGCTTCACCCGCGTAGAAAGAACGGACGATTTCCCGGGCTGCCCGCGCTCCGCGGTAACGGAACGCCTTGTGGGCAAAATACGCATTCGGCAGCAGCGCAATCAGGCCGCCTGCCACGCCGGAATAACCGGCCACATGCCCACGCAGTCCATACAGGGCCAAGGCTGCACTCAGCAGCACACACAACTGGACGAGCAACAAGCGAATCGCTGGTGATCGATGGAAGGGCAGGCTATCTGGCTTGCGGGTTCCCATCGTGCTCACAGTCCTCTCTGTCGGCCGGTTAAGTCTGCAACTTGGCATACTTTGTGCCGACAAAATTGCGCGCAGAGTATAGGTGGCTAACCCCCCCTATTCAACTGCTGACGCACTATTTCCGATCATTCGCCGGTCCGGCAATTTGTTAGCGGATGTGAGCCAGTACGCCCTGCAGCTCATCCAGCGAACTGTAGCGAATGACCAGTTGCCCTTTGCCCTTCTGGCCATGCTTGATTTGCACCGGAGAGCCCAGTTTCTCGGCCAGGCGCTGCTCCAGGCGGGTAATGTCCGGGTCGGCCTTGAGCTTCTCCACCGGCTGGCTTTTGCTGTTCAGCCACTGACGGACAAGCGCCTCGGTCTGGCGCACGGTCAGGCCACGTGCGACAACGTGCCGCGCACCTTCAACCTGTTGTTCCAGCGGTAACCCCAGCAGGGCACGGGCGTGGCCCATTTCCAGGTCGCCATGGGACAGCATGGTCTTGATCTCTTCCGGCAGGGCGATCAGGCGCAGCAGGTTGGTCACGGTCGCCCGCGATTTGCCCACGGCATCGGCAACCTGCTGCTGGGTCAGCTCGAATTCCTGCTGCAGACGCTGCAGGGCAACCGCCTCTTCAACCGGATTGAGGTCTTCGCGCTGGATGTTCTCGATCAGCGCCATGGCGATGGCGGCTTCATCGGGTACTTCACGGACCATGGCCGGGATCTTGTCCAGCCCGGCCTGCTGGCTGGCACGCCAGCGGCGCTCACCGGCGATGATCTCGAAGCGGCCGGCGCCAATCGGACGGACCACGATCGGCTGCATCACACCCTGGACCTTGATCGAGTTGGCCAGTTCTTCCAGTGCCTGCGGATCCATGTCACGGCGCGGCTGGTATTTGCCACGCTGAATCAGGTCCAGCGGCAGGTGCTGCAGCTCGCGGCTGTCGACCTTGGTCGCTTCTTCTTCCAGGGTCGCCGGGCTGGAACCGCCCAGCAGCGCGTCGAGCCCGCGCCCGAGTCCGCGTTTCTTGATGGCCATGGCTTTCCTTAAGCGGGAACTGAGTTGGCTTTGCTGCGCTGACGGCGAACCACTTCGCCGGCCAGTGCCAGATAGGCAAGGGCACCTCGCGACTGCTTGTCGTAGACCAGTGCCGGCATGCCGTAGCTGGGTGCTTCGGCCAGGCGCACGTTGCGCGGGATGACCGCGTCGTACAGCTGGTCGGCGAAATGCTGCTTGAGCTGGGCGCTGACATCGTTGGTCAGGCCGATGCGCGGGTCGTACATGGTGCGCAAGAGGCCCTCGATCTTCAGCGTCGGATTCAAGCGCTCAGCAATACGCTGCACGCTGTCGAGCAGATCGGACAGCCCTTCGAGTGCGTAGTACTCGCACTGCATGGGAATGATCACGCCATCGGCGGCCACCAGGGCATTGACCGTGAGCATCGATAGCGCCGGCGGGCAGTCGATGAGGATGAAGTCGTAGTTGTCGCGGATCGGCTTGAGCGCTTCGCGCAGACGCTGCTCCTTGCCGGGCATATCCAGCAGTGCGACTTCCGCCGCGGTCAGGTCGCGGTTGGCCGGCAACAGCTGGTAGCCGCCATGCTCGGAAAACTGCATGGCATCACCGACCGAACATTCGCCGATCAGCACGTCATAGATCGAATTGTCCAGGGCTTGCTTGTCGACGCCGCTACCCATGGTGGCATTGCCTTGCGGGTCGAGGTCGATCAGCAGCACGCGGCGCTTGGTCGCCACCAGCGAAGCGGCCAGATTGATGCAAGTGGTGGTCTTTCCCACCCCGCCTTTCTGGTTGGCGATTGCGAACACCTTGGCCATGCTGCTTCTCCCTTAAATCGTGCGGCGCAGTATCAGCAGATGGCGCTGACCTTGGCAACCGGGAACCTTGAGCACATGGCAGTGCTCGACATGGAAGTCCTGCGGCAGTGCCTGCAGCTCGTCATCCGGTTGCACGCCCTTCATCGCCAGCCACTGCGAAGCGCCGTTGCCGAGGTGACGGGTCCAGTTGCTGAAGTCTTCCAGCGAGCTGAAGGCCCGCGAGCAGATGCCGGCAAAAGGCTGTTCCGGCTGGAAGGCTTCGACGCGGGCATGTACCACCTGCAGGTTGTCGAGCTTGAGCTCGAGTTTGACCTGAGTGAGGAAGCGGGTCTTCTTGCCGTTGGAGTCGAGCAGGGTGAACTGCCGCTCGGGAAACAGGATGGCCAGCGGGATGCCCGGCATGCCACCACCACTGCCGACGTCCAGCCAGGTGTCACCACCGGCAGCGACGTAAGGCACCACCGACAGGCTGTCGAGCAGGTGACGCGAGACCATTTCGTCCGGGTTGCGCACGGCGGTCAGGTTGTAGGCCTTGTTCCACTTGATCAGCAGCGCCAGGTAGGCCAGCAGCAGCTCGTGCTGACGCTCTGTGAGCGTTACCCCCAGTTCAGTCGCGCCCTGCTGCAGTTCGGCGGCGTGTTGTGCGGTGACCGACATCAGGCGCGCTGCTCCAGCTGGCGGCCGGCGCCGCGTTTTTTCAGGTGGATCAGCAGCAGGGAGATCGCCGCTGGCGTCACCCCCGGAATACGCCCGGCCTGACCGAGAGTTTCCGGACGAGCATTGCCGAGCTTGTGCTGAATTTCCTTGGACAGTCCGGAGATGCCGGCATAGTCGATATCAGCCGGAAGTCGGGTGTTTTCACTGGCGCGCAAACGCTCGATCTCTTCCTGCTGGCGATCGATATAGCCGGCGTACTTGGTCTTGATCTCGACCTGCTCGGCGACCTGGGCATCCACTTCGGCATCGCCAGTGACCTCAACCAGGCTGGCGTAATCGATTTCCGGGCGCGACAACAGGTTGAGCAGGTTGTACTCATGGGCCAGCGGCGTACCGAAGCGCGCGGCAATGGCATCGCCCTGTGGCGTTCCCGGGCGAACCCAGGTGCTCTTCAGGCGTTGTTCTTCACGGGCGATGCCTTCGCGCTTCGCCTCAAAGGCGGCCCAACGCTCGTCGTCGACCAGGCCCAACTCGCGGCCCTTCTCGGTCAGGCGCAAGTCGGCGTTGTCCTCGCGCAGGATCAGGCGGTACTCGGCGCGCGAGGTAAACATGCGGTACGGCTCTTGAGTGCCGAGCGTAATCAGATCATCCACGAGAACGCCGATGTAGGCCTCGTCACGCCGCGGACACCAGCTGTCCTTGCCCTGTGCACGCAGCGCAGCGTTACAACCGGCGAGCAGGCCCTGAGCGCCAGCTTCTTCGTAACCGGTGGTGCCGTTGATCTGCCCGGCAAAGAACAGCCCGCCGATGACCTTGGTCTCCAGGCTGTACTTCAGATCGCGCGGATCGAAGTAGTCGTACTCGATCGCGTAGCCCGGGCGGACGATGTGGGCATTCTCCATGCCACGGATGGAGCGCACGATCTCCAGCTGCACATCGAACGGCAGCGAGGTGGAGATACCGTTCGGGTACAGCTCGTGGGTCGTCAGGCCTTCCGGCTCAAGGAACACCTGGTGGCTGCTCTTGTCGGCGAAGCGATGAATCTTGTCTTCGATCGACGGGCAGTAACGCGGGCCAATGCCCTCAATGACCCCGGAATACATCGGCGAGCGATCGAGGTTACTGGCGATGATCTCGTGAGTACGCGCATTGGTGTGAGTGATCCAACAACTGACTTGCTGCGGATGCTCTTCACGCGAACCGAGGAAAGACATGACCGGGATCGGGGTGTCGCCCGGCTGCTCGGTCATCACCGAGAAATCCACCGAACGGCCATCGATGCGCGGTGGGGTGCCGGTTTTCAGACGTCCCACGCGCAAAGGCAACTCGCGCAGGCGCTTGGCCAGGGCAATCGAGGGCGGGTCGCCGGCACGGCCACCGGAATAATTCTGCAGACCGATATGAATCAGACCGCCCAGGAAGGTGCCGGCTGTGAGCACGACGTTTTCAGCGTGAAATCGCAGACCCATCTGGGTAATCACGCCTTTGACCTGGTCCTGTTCGACGATCAGATCATCACAGGCCTGCTGAAATATCCACAGGTTGGTCTGGTTTTCCAGAATCTCGCGGACAGCTGCCTTGTACAGCACGCGGTCGGCTTGTGCGCGGGTGGCGCGTACGGCTGGGCCCTTGCGGCTGTTGAGCACGCGGAACTGGATGCCACCCTTGTCGGTGGCGCGCGCCATGGCGCCGCCGAGGGCATCGATTTCCTTGACCAGATGGCTCTTGCCAATCCCGCCGATCGCCGGGTTGCAGCTCATCTGGCCCAGCGTTTCCACGTTGTGGGTCAGCAGCAGGGTTTTCACACCCATGCGTGCGGCTGCCAGTGCCGCTTCGGTACCGGCATGGCCGCCACCGATCACGATCACATCAAAACGGGAAGGGAAATCCACCACGCACCTCGTGCCTGTTCTGAAGGGGGCTTTTGATTGAAAAGCGGGAAGGCCGAACAGTATAGGGACTTCACGCTGTGGACAGAAGCCTTCTGGACAAAAAACAACCAGCTCTTGCTGGTGCTCATAAAAGATTTAAAGAAGATTTTTTCTTTTAAAGACTTATTTTTATGTTTATTTCTTTAGAGGCACTTTTCTGTGGATAGATCGCCACAGAGCACGTCAATAAAGGGTTTCAGCCTGAAATAACCCTGCGCATAACCGGGGTTGAGCCTTTGGGAAAAGCGCCCTGAGCTTGTGGATAGAATGGCTAGTTATACACAGACCGCCTTATCCACTTTTTCATACCGGGCTTATCCAGCCATCTCATGGTGCCTTATCCACAGGGCTTGCCCATCATCAGACAGGCGAAAACACGCCCTGCACGAGAATGCAGAGCGTCAGTTGAGTCAGATGGAGTGAATGCAGCCGGCGTTATTTGCCGATGCAGAAGCTGGAGAAGATCCGCCCGAGCAGGTCGTCGGGGGTAAAGGCACCGGTGATCTCGCCCAATGCCTGCTGAGCCATGCGCAGGTCTTCGGCCAGCAGTTCGCCAGCGCCCAGTACCGTGAGTTGCTCACGGCCATGTTCGAGGCTCGCCGAAGCCTGCTGCAGGGCCTGCAAGTGCCGGCGGCGGGCGCTGAAACTGCCTTCGCTGGTCTGTTCGTAGCCCATGCAGGCCTTGAGGTGTTCACGCAGCAGATCCAGCCCCTCCAGTCCGCGTGCGCTGAGGGTCAGCGTGATATGGCCATCGGTGCAGGTTTCCAGACCGACAGTCTCGCCCGAGAGATCCGCCTTGTTGCGGATCAGGGTGACCTTGTGCGGATCGGGGCGCTGTTCGAGGAACTCCGGCCACAAGGCAAAGGGATCATCGGCCTCGGGGGCTGTGGAATCCACCACCAGGAGAATGCGATCCGCCTCGCCGATGGCCTTGAGCGCGCGCTCGACGCCTATGCGTTCAACCTGATCATGGGTATCGCGCAGTCCGGCGGTATCCACCACGTGCAGCGGCATGCCATCGATGTGGATATGTTCGCGCAGGACATCACGGGTGGTGCCGGCGATATCGGTGACGATGGCGGCTTCACGTCCGGCCAGGGCATTGAGCAGGCTGGATTTGCCGGCGTTCGGGCGGCCGGCGATGACCACGGTCATACCGTCGCGCAGCAACGCGCCCTGCCCAGCTTCACGTAGCACACCGGCCAGTTCCTGGCGCACGGCATCCAGTTGCGACAGCACATGGCCGTCAGCGAGGAAGTCGATTTCCTCTTCTGGAAAGTCGATCGCCGCTTCGACGTAGATACGCAAGCCGATGAGCTTCTCGGTCAGGGCATGGACGCGGCGTGAGAACTCGCCTTGCAGTGAGCGCAGGGCATTTCGCGCGGCCTGTTCCGAGCTGGCTTCGATCAGGTCGGCAATGGCCTCGGCCTGAGCCAGGTCGAGCTTGTCGTTGAGAAAGGCGCGTTCGCTGAACTCCCCCGGACGTGCCATGCGCGCGCCCAGTTGCAGGCAGCGGCGCAGCAGCATGTCGAGCACCACAGGCCCGCCATGGCCCTGCAGCTCCAGTACGTCTTCACCGGTAAAGGAGTGAGGGCCGGGGAAGAACAGCAGCAGCCCCTCATCCAGCACATCGCCACTGTCGGCGAACAGCGGACCGTAATGGGCATAGCGGGGCTTGGGTTCGCGCCCGCCGAGGGTGATCGCCATGGCGCGGGCCCGTGGGCCAGAGACGCGGATAATGCCGACACCGCCACGACCTGTAGCGGTGGCGACAGCGGCGATGGTGTCCTGGTTGGGATTCATGGCGCGCTCCCTGAATGCGAATGGCGGATAGCAAGACGCCCCACGAGGGGGCGTCTTTTCAGCAGGTGGTGAATCAGGCGGCTTTCGCAGCCTGTTCGATCTGCCGGGTAATGTACCACTGCTGGGCAATGGACAGGATGTTGTTGACCACCCAGTACAGCACCAGACCAGCGGGGAACCACAGGAAGAAGAAGGTGAAGATCACCGGCATCAGCTTGAGCACCTTGGCCTGCATGGGGTCTGGCGGCGTCGGATTGAGCTGCTGCTGAATGAACATGGTGGCGCCCATGATCAACGGCAGGATGAAGTACGGGTCCTTGATCGACAGGTCGACGATCCAGCCCAGCCAGGGGGCCTGGCGCATTTCCACGCTTTCCAGCAGCACCCAGTAAAGAGCCAGGAACACCGGCATCTGCACCAGAATCGGCAGGCAGCCGCCCAGGGGATTGATCTTCTCCTTCTTGTACAGCTCCATCATGCCTTGCGACATTTTCTGACGGTCGTCGCCGTACTGCTCCTTCAGCGCCTGCATCTTCGGCGCTACTGCGCGCATGCGCGCCATGGACTTGTAGCTGGCGGCGGAGAGCGGGAAAAAGGCCAGTTTGATAATGATGGTCAGGGCAATGATCGA
>CALMID010000086.1 GCA_937863915.1 uncultured Pseudomonas sp. | reverse complement strand
CTGCGGATTGAGGCGGGCGAGAAAGTGGCGATCGTCGGGGCTTCGGGCGGTGGCAAGAGCACCCTGGTGCAGCTGCTGCTCGGTCTTTACAGCCCCCAGGCCGGCACCATTCGCTTTGGCGGGGTGAGCCAGGAGGAGATCGGCCTGGCCGGCATCCGTGACAACGTGGCGGTGGTCCTGCAGCATCCGGCGCTGTTCAATGACACGGTGCGTGCCAACCTCAGCATGGGGCGCGCGGTGACTGATGACGAGTGCTGGCGCGCCCTCGGCATTGCCCAGCTGGCGGACACGGTGCGCGGCTTGCCGCTGGGGCTGGACAGCGTGGTCGGCCGTTCCGGCGTGCGCCTGTCCGGTGGCCAGCGGCAGCGCCTGGCCATTGCCCGGATGATCCTGGCCAAACCGAAGGTGGTGATTCTGGATGAGGCCACCTCGGCGCTGGATGCCGCCACCGAATATGCCTTGCACCAGGCGCTGGGCGAGTTTCTGCAGGGGCGTACCACGCTGATCATTGCCCATCGCCTGTCGGCGGTTAAGCAGGCCGACCGTGTGCTGGTGTTCGATGGCGGGCATATCGCCGAGCAGGGCGGACACCAGCAGCTGATCGCCGAAGGTGGCCTGTACGCCAAGCTGTATGGCCATCTGCAGCACTGAGTCTCAGCTCTGGCGCAGGCCCTCGGCGGTTTCACTCAGCAGATCGCAGCGCGCGGCGAGAATGAAATCGTTCAGCTGCAGACCGGCGCAGCTGTGGGTCCACCAGCTGACCGTCAGCCTGCCCCACTCGGTCAGCAGCGCGGGGTGATGGTCGGCAGCCTCGGCCAGCTTGCCGATGTCATTGGCAAAGGCCAGCGCCTGGGCAAAGTTGCCGAAGTGAAAGACCCGCTGCAGGCGGGCAACGCCCTCGATCTCGATGATTTGCCAGGCGGGCAGCTGCTTGAGCAGCTCTTGCTGCTCGGCATCAGGGAGCGGAGAGGGTTTGCCGCTGCAGGGGAGGCAGCGGGCTTGGCGGAGTTCGAGCATGTACAGGCTCCCGGCAGGTTGTCGATAGCAGACTAACCTGCCGGGCGGGCCAGGGTCACAGCTTATTGGTCACGGGGTGCTGGCGGCCTGGCTCAGGCTGATCCACTGATTGCTCAGGGCGCGCGCATGCCGGTCGACGGTGGTCGGAGCGAAGGCGCGACCGGAGTTGCTGGTCAGCGCATTGCTCTGGCTGTTCATGTCGAGCAGGGCGCTGCGCAGGTATTTCCAGCGCATCTTCAGCTTGTTCAGCTGCGGGTCCTGGCTGTCCAGCCTGGCCAGTTCCTCGTCGATGGTGGGCACCAGGCGGCGCTCATCCTGGCCCAGGTAATGCTCGGGCTGTTCGCGGGCAATTTCGAAGTTGCCGATGTAGGAGCGGCTCAGGTACTGCACGGCCAGGTATTCGACCTTGGCCGGCAGCTCGGCATTGGGATCGGCGCTCGGCTGCTGGCTGGCGTGGGTCAGTAGGTCGCGAAGCGACTGCGCCAGGTCCTCGGGGTAGCGCCAGGGCATCTTGTCTTCGTCCGGGCCGTAGGCCACGCCGGCCTGCAGCTGCTTGACCAGTTTTTCGCTCAGCGGTTGCAGCGCGGCGTCGTTCTGCACGGCTTCGCGGGTCGCGGCCTGCAGGTCGGCGATGTCCTGTTGCAGGCGATTGAGGTGGGCCTGTTGGAAGCCTTCGCCGCGTAGCAACAGCAGGCTGACGGTGGCGCGGTTGGCGTACAGCTGGACCTGGTCGATTGCGCTCATGGGGGCGGCTTGAGCGAAGTTGCCGAACAGCAGCAGGGCACAGGCAAACAGGTGGGGCAGGACGGGCAGACGAATGCCGGGCATCGGGGCGCTCCTTATTGTTGTTGTGGCGCTTGGGCGTTACGAGGACGCCGGCCGCCACGTTACTGCGGCGGATTAACCCCGGGTATGGATCGAAAGAATGAAAATGCCTGGGCCGTGAAGTACGTCGCAGGCATGAATGGCGTTCTCCGACTAGCGGCTCCAGCAAGGCCTGTCCGGGCCCAGGCGTTACAGGCGAAACCGGGCGACCGAACGCTGCATGGCGCTGACCACCGACTCCATCTGCTCGGTGGCCGCTGCCAACTGGTGAATCGAGGCATGGTTGCGCTGTGCGACCACGCTGATCTGCTCGACCCGCAGGGCCACTTCGTTGCTGGCCTTGCTCTGTTCGGCGATGGTGCTGGAAATCTCCTCGACCATCGACGCGGCGCGTTGCGCGCCATGGCGGATCTGATTGATCGAGGCGCCCGCCTGCTGGGCCAGGTCGACGCCGCTGCTGACTCGCTCGACACCGGTGGCCATGCTGCTCACGGCCTGCTCGGTGCTGCTGCGGATGCGCTCGATCATCTGGGTGATTTCCTGGGTCGATTGCGAGGTGCGCGCCGCCAGGTTGCGTACCTCGTCGGCCACCACGGCAAAGCCACGACCAGCCTCACCGGCACGCGCCGCCTCGATGGCGGCATTGAGCGCCAGCAGGTTGGTCTGTTCGGCGATGCTGTTGATCACCTGGATGATCGAGTGGATTTCTTCCGAGGATTGGCCAAGAACGCTGATGGTGCTGGAGGACTGGTTGACGGCCTCGGCGATACGGCTCATGCCGTCGACCACGTCGAGGATGACCTGGCCGCCACTGCTGGCCAGTTGTTCCGATTGTGCCGAGATGCCCTGGGCATTGCGGGCATTTTCGGCCACCTGCTGGATGTTGTGGATCATCTGCTCCATGGCTGCGGCCACGCTGGTGGCGCTGTCGGCCTGCTCGCTGGCGCCGTCGACGATATTCTGCGAGGTCTGGTTGAGGTGCACGGCGGTGTTGTGCAGCTGGCTGCTTTCATGGCGAATGGTGTCGATCATCTGGCGCAGGTTGTTCTGCATGTCGATCAGCGCCTGCTGCAGCTGCCCGGCTTCGTCCTGGCTTTCCACCTCGATCCGATTGCTCAGGTTGCCCCCGGCAATGGCCTGGGCCACGCTGACAGCCTTGACCATCGGGCGCAGCACGGCGCGCAGCAGTTGCTGGGTGAGCAGCGCGAGCACGCCGGCGATGGCGATGATGCCGATCACCAGCAGCCAGTTGGCTCGGGTGCTGCTGGCTTCGGCTTCCTCGCGGTTGCTCTGGGCCATTTGCTCGATCAGTTCGCTGAGGGCTTCGTTTTTCTCTTCCAGATCGGAGAAGCTGGCTGCAAACCTGGGCAGCGCCTGATGGGCGGCCTGACGGTCCTTGATCGCCAGTTCCGCCACCTGCTGGGCGTCGCGGATATAGGCGTCCAGCGCCGGTCGCGAGGCGGCAATGGCGGCGCTGACTTCAGGGCCCAGCGGCAGCTTGGCATTGGCCTCCAGGCTGCGCTGGAACCACTCGCTGTGCTCGCGCAGATCACTGCGCAACTGGCTGACGGCTGCGTTGTCGCTGCTGTCGATGACGAAGGCATTGAGCACGTCGGCGCGCAGGCCGTCATGCATCATGTCGCCCTCCAGATGGTTGCGCATGGCCTGCAGGCTCAGCTGGTTGTGCGCCAGGGCCGTGGCCATCTGCGTTTGCCCCCAGTAGCCGATGCCGCCCAGGGCGATGGCGGCGAGCACGCTGATGACCCCACTGAGGATCATTTTCTGTTGCAGGGTCATGACGCGGACTCCCTGTGCATTGACTGTCCGAACAAGACTAGTCGAATCCTCCGGGCTGTCCCGGTACGCCTGTGGAGGCTAAGCTGCCGGCCTTTCGTTGTGAGCGTCGGCCATGCTTGAAATCTCCCGTTCCGTGCACCTGCCACTCGATGAAATCGAGCTGACCGCCATCCGTGCCCAGGGCGCCGGCGGGCAGAACGTCAACAAGCTGTCCAGCGCCATGCACCTGCGCTTCGACAGTCAGGCCTCGTCGTTGCCACCCTTCTACAAACAGCGCCTGCTGGAGCTGCGGGATGCGCGCATCACGGCCGAGGGCGTGGTGATCATCAAGGCCCAGCAGTACCGCACCCAGCTGCAGAATCGCGCCGATGCCCTGCAGCGCCTGCTCGAACTGCTGCAGGCGGCTGGCCACAGCGACAAGCCGCGGCGCCCGACCAAACCCACCCGTGGTTCGCAGCAGCGGCGCCTGGACGGCAAACAGAAGCGCGGCGCGATCAAGGCCGGGCGGGGCCGGGTGGATTTCTGACCGCGCGCTGGTCGGGCGGCGATGGCCTCTGGTCGGACGCGACCTTGGTCGAATGGCAGGCTTTGCAGAGTCGGCTAATACTGAGTCCCGAGAGATGTGTTACCCCAAGACGCGTGTGATTGTGGTGCTTCCCTGGAGTACCCAAGTTGGCGACCAAAATGGTCGCCATTTTTTTTGCGCGGCCGCTCAAGGCCCCGCCATTGCTGCCTGGCACAGGGTTCTGTTGTGGTAAGACCATGGTCGAATGGCTGGGCGGGGGAGGGCAGCGGTACAAAGTCGACACAGACCCAACAACCGATTCCGAGGACACCACCATGAGCACTGCCAACCTCTATCCCGTTCGCCCGGAAGTGGCGGCCCAGTCCCTGGTGGATGATGCCCGCTACAAGGCCATGTACCAGCAGTCGATCATTAACCCGGATGGCTTCTGGCGCGAGCAGGCCAAGCGCCTCGACTGGATCACCCCCTTCACCAAAGTCAAGCAGACCTCCTTCGACGACCACCATGTCGATATCAAGTGGTTCGCCGATGGCACCCTGAACGTCTCGGCCAACTGCCTGGACCGTCATCTGGAAACCCGCGGTGATCAGATCGCCATCCTCTGGGAAGGTGACGATCCGTCCGAGCATCAGGAAATCACCTACCGTCAGCTGCACGAGCAGGTGTGCAAGTTCGCCAACGCCCTGCGCGGCCAGGACGTGCACCGTGGCGACGTGGTGACCATCTACATGCCGATGATCCCGGAAGCGGTGGTGG
>CALMID010000085.1 GCA_937863915.1 uncultured Pseudomonas sp. | reverse complement strand
GGCACAGCTCGTTCATCAGATCACCGAACACACCGCGTTCGCCGGGCTGATCATTGGCGAAGGGCATCTGCCCGGCGCCGACATACACATGCAGCGGCTCCCCCGCCGAGACCAGGCCGGCGGTACACAGCAACAGGCCGCACAGCGTGCTGAAAATGGCGTTCACCGGGCCTCCCTGGAGTGAACAAGCGTTAGCTGTGCACGCTAACGGGTACGGCTGTGCACGAGCAACTGTGAACTGCTTGATTCTCGTCAGTTTCTGTGCCGTACTCAGCCTAGCCAATGCTGGCACATTGGCTTTATAAATTTATCGACCCGGTCAGGTTTACCGGGTAGCGGAGCCTCCCATGCAGTTGCTGGAAGCCATTGAATCCATCAGTCGCCAGCGTTCGGTGGAAACCGTCGAACTGGCGCTGTTGCAAACCCTCGGGCAGAACTTCAGCGAGGTGGAGGAAGCCCTGCTGGTGGTCGAACACGATGGCCGCCTGTGGATCAGCAGCCACTGGTATGCTGGCCGCCTGTGCAGCAGTGAACGCCTGGAGCTGCTCAGCGACCCTCAGCGTCTGCTGGTCGCCCGCGAAGCCCTGCTTGAGGGGCATGCCCGCGAAGGCGACAACCAGGCCTGGCGCCTGGCCACCCAGGACACCCCGACCCAGTTGTTGCTGCTCAGCGGTGAACAGCTGCAGGAAGATGGCCAGCGCGCGCTGCGCAGCCTGATCAATATTGTCGAGAACTTCTCGCGCCTACTCAGCGAGAAAAACCGCGATCGTCTTACCGGCCTGCTCAACCGCCATCAGCTGGAAGAGCGCATTCTGCATGCCCTCGCCCTGGCCGAGGACTCCGCGCTGAATCAGGAACGGCGCAGCCGTCAGCGCCATCCCAGCTGGCTGGCGATCCTCGATATCGACCACTTCAAGCAGATCAACGACAACTACGGCCACCTGTTCGGCGACGAGGTGTTGCTGCTGGTCAGCCGCCTGATGGTCGACTGCTTCCGCCGTGAGGATCAGCTGTTCCGTTATGGCGGCGAGGAGTTCGTCATCCTCCTCAACGATCTCGGTGCCGATGAGGTCCACCTGGTGCTGGAGCGTTTCCGCCAGCAACTTAGCCAGCACGACTTCCCGCAGCTCAAGAGCCTGACCATCAGCATCGGTTACACCTGCATCGGTCATCAGGGCAGTGCCTCGGCCGTGCTCGGCCAGGCCGACCAGGCGCTGTACTGGGCCAAGCAGAACGGCCGCAACCGCCTCGCCGAGTACGCCCAGTTGCTCGATGAAGGAAAGCTGCAGGGCGTGCCCAGCAGCAGCGGCAGCATCGATCTGTTCTGAGCCTGTGCAGGCATAAAAAAACCGGCCACCAGGGCCGGTTTTTCATTGGCGGAGGGCTTAGAACTGCTCGCCCTTGGCCGCCTTCTCCAGCAGCAGGGCCGGCGGCAGGAAGCGCTCGCCGTACTGCTCGGCCAGGTACTGGGCGCGGGCGACGAAGTCCTTCACCCCGTACTGGTTGATGTACTGCAGCGCACCCCCGGTCCAGGCGGCAAAGCCGATGCCGAAGATCGAGCCGATGTTGGCATCGGCGGTCGACAGCAGCACGTTCTCTTCCACGCAACGCACGGTCTCGATGGCCTGGATGAACAGGATGCGATCACGCACATCTTCCTGGGAGATCTGCGCGTCGGCCTTCTCGAAGCGGGCCTTGAGTTCCGGCCACAGGTGCTTCTTGCCACCGGCCGGGTAGTCGTAGAAACCGCCACCGGCGGCTTTGCCCGGGCGCTTGTACTCCTGCAGCATCAGGTCGATCACGGCGAAGGCCGGGTGCTCGGGAATGCTCTTGCCCTCGGCGGCAAGGTCAGCCACGGTCTGCTTGCGGATGTGATCCATCAGGCTCATCGAGACTTCGTCGCTGATCGCCAGCGGGCCCAC
>CALMID010000084.1 GCA_937863915.1 uncultured Pseudomonas sp. | reverse complement strand
AGAGCTTTGGTGCTTTTCGGGCCTTCTTCACCTTGGGCGCCAGTCTGCGCCTGAAGGGGCTCGGTGCCAGTGGCGTGAGTGGTATTGCACTGGACGGCTCGCGCCTGTCGATCAGTGATGCCACCTTCTTCTATCGTGACAATGGCCTGGACCTCATCGTCAAGGGCGTCTCCTTCGACACGTACCTGAACAATGCCTATCTGGACATCGTGTCAGGCGGAACCGGCAGCGAAGTGAAACTGAGCCTGGGCAACTCGCGTTTCGTGGGCGCGGTTGGCGGTATTTTGGTGGATCTGGCACACAGCGAGCTGTCGCCAGTGACACCAGGCGCACTGGATACTCGCCATCCGGATGCGTCGCGCAGCTTCGGTCGCGTGAACATGGATCTGCGCCTGGGCGGCAGCCTGAGCATTGCCGGGGGCGGAAGCACTGGGCAGGGCCTGACGATCAAGCCCAACGTCAGCTTCAGCAACAGCCTTTTCCAGTATCAGGATGAAGGGGTTCTAAGGGCCGAGAACTTTGCTGGCACTCTGCGCAGCACCTCCGGCATCACGGTGGACCTGGAGCAGGATGGCACTGGCAGCTATGCCCGGCTGGCCTTCGCCGATTTGAATCTTAATGCCACGCTCGGCGGTCTGGTCATGGGCAATCCGACCAACCAGAAGCTGGGTAGTCTGGCGCTGGACCTGAATTTCATGAATGACGGCAGCAAGCAGAACTGGCTCAAGCTGCGTCCGGGCGGTGATCCCAGTTCCGGGCTCAAGGGGCTGACTGCCGATGTCAGCTGGAACATGGCCAACAGCTCGCTGTCGGTTACCGATAACGGTAACAGCATGTGGTTCAGCGGCCTGAAAACCAACGGTACCGGGCAATTCACCCTCGACGTGACCAAGGGTTGCAGTGATGGCTTCGCGACCGGTTGCTATGCCGGCAGCGTCAGCACCAACCCGGCCTCGAGTAACTACGACGGTCACTTCAACGGCATTCGCCTGGGCATGAAGAACGTCCAGGGCAGTTACAGCTTCGACGGCCTGCGCGTGGGTAGCGCCAGTTCGCCGCTGCAGGGGGGCACCGAACTGCTGGTGCTGATGGAGATATTTCCGGCCTACGACTTCATCATGAATGGCCAGATCACGCTGATGCCGGGCGGTAGCAGTGGCGACGGACTGCGCTACAACGCCGACTTCATGGTGACCAATGGCAAGGCCGCGATCACTGTCGACGAGACCGGCAAAGGACTCTGGTTGTCCGGCACTACCTATGAAATGCACTTCCGCGACGGCTCGCTGGATGTCACCAACAACGGTGTGGAGCTGAAGAAGGGCACCTACTGGTCCAAGCTGGATGTGTCCGATGTGCGCTGGGGCAACAAGGATACCGGCACCAGTCTTGGTCGCCTGGTGCTCAAACGCTACGAGCAGGGCTCCACGCTGGCGCTCAGCTCCGGTGGGTCCGGTGCGCTGTGCGTGGGTGCTAGTGGCGCCTCGTCCAGTGCCTGTACTGCCAATGGCGGGCGCTGGGAAGATCCTGGCAACGAAGGCGTATCGGTCATGCTGAAAGCCATCCTGGCCAAGGATGGCGCCATCGAAGGCACCAGCAATGGCGTGGTTACCGACGAGAAGCGTAACCAGCTGATTTACGAGACCGACCGTACACTCGATGGCAACGGCAAGCCGATCAATGGCAGCGGCAGCCAGATCGTGGTCGACAACGTGTACACCTCCGATGGCAACCCTGTTGATCCGAATGCCAATACTTATGGCGTCAATGCCGACCTGAGCCTGGACGTGGCGCCGACCAAAGTGAAGATCAAGTCCGGGCCGAATGCGGGCACTCAGGTCTCCCCTGATCCGCTGGGCTTTGCCGTCAACGGTCGGGTGCACTTCAAAGAGATCAATATCGACCGCCTGCAGAATGTGCACCCAACCGGTGGTGCGGTGACGGCCATGTACGGCATCAAACTGCAGAATGCCGATGTGCGTGCCAACCTGACGGCGACGCCGATCAACTGAGTCATTGCCTCGCCAGCCAGGCCCGCTTCGGCGGGCCTGGTCGTTTCTGGGTGGTCATTTGAACGGGTGAAAAAACAGCCGGGTCTGACTGATCAGACAAATGACCGTAATAACCCTTTCGGTAATCTGTGCATATCGGCACAATTCGCCTCCGCATTTCGGGGGCCGCTGGCTCTCGCTGGGCTGACGCTGCAGGGGCACCTCATGATCAAGACGCCGTACTACCTCATCGACAAACAGAAACTGCTGGTCAACATGCAGAAGATCGCGCGCGTGCGCGAGCTGTCTGGGGCCAAGGCGTTGCTGGCCTTGAAGTGCTTTGCCACCTGGTCGGTGTTCGACCTGATGCAGGAGTACATGGACGGCACCACCTCCAGCTCGCTGTACGAGCTCAAGCTCGGCAGGCAGAAGTTCGCCGGCGAGACCCATGCCTACAGCGTGGCCTGGGCCGACGATGAAATCCCCGAGATGCTGGAGAACTGCGACAAGATCATCTTCAACACCATCAGCCAGCTGGAACGCTTCGAGGCGGCCACTGCCGGGGCGATCCGCGGCCTGCGCGTCAATCCGCAGGTGAGCAGTTCCGACTACCTGCTGGCCGATCCGGCGCGCCCCTTCAGCCGCCTGGGCGAGTGGGACCCGGTGAAGGTCGAGCAGGTGATCGACAAGATCTCTGGCTTCATGTTCCACAACAACTGCGAGAACGCCAACTTTGCCCTGTTCGACGAGATGCTCGGGGTGATCGAGGAACGCTTCGGTCATCTGCTGCACAAGGTCGAGTGGGTGAGCCTGGGCGGCGGTATTCACTTCACCGGTGAGGACTACCCGCTGGAGCAGTTCTGCGCCCGTCTAAAGGCCTTCTCCGAGCAGTACGGCGTACAGATCTACCTGGAACCCGGCGAAGCGGCGATCACCAACAGCGCCTCGCTGGAAGTGACCGTGCTAGACACCCTCTACAACGGCAAGCACCTGGCCGTGGTCGACAGCTCGATCGAAGCGCACATGCTTGATCTGCTGATCTACCGACTGAATGCAAAGATGGCGCCCTGCGACGGCGAACACACCTACATGGTGTGCGGCAAGTCCTGCCTGGCGGGCGACATCTTCGGCGAGTACCAATTCGATCGTCCGCTGGCCATCGGCGATCGCCTGTCCTTCATCGATGCGGCGGGGTACACCATGGTCAAGAAAAACTGGTTTAACGGACTCAAGATGCCGGCAATCGCCGTGCGCCAGCTCGACGGCAGCGTCGAGGTGGTTCGCGAGTTTGGTTTTGACGACTACCTGCAGAGCCTGTCCTGAGACGGCCTGCGATTGGGGGAGCTAGATTGAAGAAAAACGTTCTGATCATCGGTGCCGGAGGTGTGGCCAAGGTTGTGGCCCATAAGTGTGCTCAACACAATGATGAACTTGGCGAGATCGCCATTGCCTCGCGCAGTGTCGGCAAATGCCAGTCCATCATCGACAGCGTGAAGGCCAAGGGCAGTCTGAAAGTCCCGGCCGAGATCAAGGTTTATGCCCTGAATGCGCTGGATATCGAGGCGACCAAGACGCTGATCCGCGAGACCAACTCGCAGATCGTGATCAACGTCGGCTCGGCCTTCCTCAACATGTCGGTGCTGCGCGCCTGCATGGATACCGGTGCGGCGTATCTCGATACCGCCATCCACGAAGAACCGGGGAAAATCTGCGAGACCCCGCCGTGGTACGGCAACTACGAGTGGAAGCACCTGGCCGAATGCCAGGAGAAGGGCGTCACTGCCATTCTCGGCGTGGGCTTCGATCCGGATGTGGTCAACGCCTGGGCAGCCCTGGCGGCCAAGCAGCATTTCGATCAGATCGACTCGATCGACATTCTCGACGTCAATGCCGGTTCCCACGGCAAGTACTTTGCCACCAACTTCGACCCGGAGATCAACTTCCGCGAGTTCACCGGTCAGGTGTGGAGCTGGCAGAACCGTCAGTGGACCAGCAACAGCATGTTCGAGGTCAAGCGTACCGACGACCTGCCGGTGGTTGGCCTGCAGAACCTGTACATGACCGGCCACGACGAAGTGCACTCGCTGTCCAAGCACCTCGATGTGCCGAACATCCGTTTCTGGATGAGCTTCGGTGATCACTACATCAACGTCTTCACCGTGCTGAAGAACCTCGGTCTGCTCTCCGAAAAGCCGGTGAAAACCGCCGAGGGTGTCGAAGTGGTGCCGCTCAAGGTGGTCAAGGCCGTGCTGCCCGATCCGGCTTCGCTGGCGCCGGGCTACAGCGGCAAGACCTGCATCGCCGACCTGGTCAAAGGCCGCAAGGATGGCCAGGAGCGCGAGGTGCTGATCTACAACGTCGCCGACCACGCCGAAGCCTATGCCGAAACCGACAGCCAGGGCATTTCCTACACCGCCGGTGTGCCGCCGGTGGCTGCCGCGCTGCTGGTGGCGCGTGGCGACTGGGATGCCGGCAAGATGGTCAACGTCGAGCAGCTGGCACCTGAGCCGTTCCTCGAACTGCTCGATCAGATGGGCCTGCCGACGCGGATCAAGGACGAGCAGGGCGACCGTCCCTGGAACGCCTGATCCGTCAGTTGAGCGGGCATCCAGCCCGCATCAGCAAGGCGTAGTCATCACGAAGGCCCGGTTCATGCGAGCCGGGCCTTCGTGCTTCCCGGCCCGGGCATTTCACGCGACAATTGCGCCATAACGCAGGCTCCCGTGCGGGCCTTGGCGACAGCCGTGAGGAGTTCCTATGAGCAGCAACGATCGCGTCATCATTTTTGATACCACCCTGCGTGACGGTGAGCAGAGTCCAGGCGCGTCCATGACCAAGGACGAGAAACTGCGCATCGCCAAGGCGCTGGAGCGCCTGCGCGTGGATGTGATCGAGGCCGGTTTTGCCATTGCCAGCCCCGGTGACTTCGAGGCGGTCAAGCTGATCGCCGACAGCATCAAGGACAGCACCGTGTGCAGCCTGTCGCGTGCGGTGGATGCCGATATCGAGCGCGCCGCCGAGGCGCTGCGCGGCGCCAACTCCGGGCGTATCCACACCTTCATCGCCACCAGCCCGATCCACATGCAGTACAAGCTGCGCATGCAGCCGGATCAGGTGGTCGAGCAGGCGGTCAAGGCGGTGAAGAAGGCCCGCAGCCTGTGTGGCGACGTGGAGTTCTCCTGCGAGGATGCCGGCCGTTCGGAGATCGATTTCCTCTGCCGCATCATCGAGGCGGCCATCGACGCCGGCGCGCGCACCATCAACATCCCGGACACCGTCGGCTACGCCATCCCGCACCAGTACGCCGACACCATCCGTCAGTTGCTGGAACGTATCCCCAATGCCGACAAGGCAGTGTTTTCCGTGCACTGCCACAACGACCTCGGCCTTGCCGTGGCCAACTCGCTGGCGGCCGTGGTCGCCGGTGCGCGTCAGGTCGAGTGCACCATCAACGGCCTGGGCGAGCGCGCCGGCAACGCCGCGCTGGAAGAGATCGTCATGGCGATCAAGACCCGTGGCGACCTGCTTAACGT
>CALMID010000083.1 GCA_937863915.1 uncultured Pseudomonas sp. | reverse complement strand
CCGCGCTGAGCTACGACTACCAGCAGTTCACCAGCAAGCTGCGGGTCAACAACCTGACCGGCAAGCGCTACGACAGCTTCGCGGTGTACACCAAACGCAAAGCCTTCTACCCCGCGCCCGAGGAAGACGTGCAGCTGAGTGTCGGCTACCGCTTCTGAAACCGATGAACAACAAAAGGCCCCTTCCGGGGCCTTTTGCTTGATGCCTGCTCAACGGGCCTTGTGCAGCACTGCGCAGAGCTTTTCCAGCGCGCCGAGCATCTGAAAACTCGGTCGCTCCAGCCCCTTGTCTGGCACTTCCCAGAGTTGCTGCTTACGCACGGCCTGCAGGGTCGGCCACTGCTGCCAGGGTTCCAGCTGAGCGTCGCTGCCCCCCAGAATCACTTGCGGATCACGCGCCAATACCGACTCGACGCTGACCTGCGGCGCCGGCAGGGACAGGTCGGCGAACACATTGCGCGCACCGCAGACACGCAGCGCATCGCTGACGATCTGCTGCCCGCCCAGGGTGAACAGCGGCTCGTGCCAGACCTGATAGAACACCGTCACCGGCTCGCGCCGGGCATAGCGCTGACGCAAGTCGGCCAGGCCGAGGGTGAAGCGCGCAGACAGACGCTCGCCCGCCTCGGCCCGCCCCAGCTGCAGGGCGATTTCGCGGAACTGCCCGGCCAGCTGATCCAGGTCACGGGGCTCGGCCACATACAGCGGGATGCCCAGGCCTTCGAGCTGCTCGCGCTGGCTGCGGGAAATACTGTCCGGCCACAGCAGTACCAGATCGGGCTTGAGGCTGAGCAGGCTTTCCAGCTCCAGCTGGGCATGCCGCCCAACCGAGGGCCGACCGGCCAACTCCGGAGGGCGCACACCGGAGTCCAGCACCCCGACCACCAGATCGGCGCTGTCCAGCTCGACCATGATTTCAGCCAGCGAGGGGGCCAGGGTAATCACCCTGGGCGCCGCTGCCAGCGACTGCGCCAGGAGCCAGGCGCCCAGCGCCAGGGCGGCTTTCAGCCCAGCTGAGGCGGGAGGCGATAGAGCCACAGCAGCACCACGCTGGCCAGCGCCAGCAGGGTCAGGGCCACCGCATTGAGCCCGGCAAGCACGGCCAGGGCGCCGATCCAGGCCGGCAGACCGGCCGCCAGCAGGCCCTTGCTGCGCTGGCGCGCCAAGGCCAGCCAGGCGTCATGTTCGGCAGCGGTATCGAGGCTGCGCTCGGTGGCGATCAAGGCCCGCTTGTAGGCGGAAAACAGCGGCAGGGTCACGAACAGCGAGGCCAGAGCGGCAATGAACAGCGGCATTTCCAGAATGGCCAGCAGAGCCGCATTCCCGCCGAAGACCAGGCTCATCGCCAGCAAGGGGGCCAGGCTCAGCAACAGCTGACGCCACCACTGCACGGCCAGACGCCGGCGCACCTCGCCACGGGTCATTCTTCTTCCTGGTGCTTGAGGCCGAGCATGTGCCCCAGCTTGCCGGCCTTGGTCGCCAGGTACAGCTTGTTGTGCGGGTTGAGGCCGACCTGCAGCGGAACACGCTCGGCCACACGCACGCCAAAGCCTTCCAGGGCATTCACCTTGCGCGGATTGTTGGTCATCAGTTTGATGGTGCTGATGCCCAGGTGATCGAGCATCGGCTGGCAGATCGAGTAGTCGCGCTGGTCGGCGGCAAAGCCCAGACGCTCGTTGGCTTCCACCGTATCGGCACCACCATCCTGCAGCTCATAGGCGCGGATCTTGTTCAGCAGACCGATGCCACGGCCTTCCTGGCGCAGGTACAGCAGCACGCCACGGCCTTCGGCGGCAATCGCCCGCAGGGCTGCCTCCAGCTGCGCGCCACAGTCGCAACGCTGACTGAACAGGGCATCGCCGGTCAGGCATTCGGAATGCAGGCGTCCCAGTACCGGGGCGCCATCGGCCACGTCACCCAGGGTCAGGGCCACATGCTCCTTGCCACTGGCCTCGTCGAGGAAACCATGCATGGTGAACACCGCGAAGGGCGTGGGCAATTGCGAGGCGGCGACAAAAACGACAGACACCGGGAGCTCCTGGAAATCGGCAGCAGGTGGAAATCAGGGCGGGCATTGTAACAGCAGCGCCTGGCCCTGGGGTCATGCCGATGGCGGCAATTGCCTAGCTGAATGACGGACTCGTCTGAGCCTTTAGTAGAGGGCTAGAGCTTCGATTCCAGCTGCAGAACGCCCTGCTCTTCGCGCCAACGCACACGATTGAGGAAGCTCATGCCCAGCAGCACATCGGTCGGCGCATCGCCTTCAAGCACCGCCGCTTCAACACCGAGCACCTCGATGCTGCCAACTTTGACGTTGGGCAGGGTGACCTGCCAGGCCTTGGCCACACCACTGGCGGTGTTGACCACCATCGGCCGGCCACTGACGCGGAAATCGATCCCCAGGCGGCGCGCCTGGGCCTCGTTCATCGCCACCGAGGTCGCTCCGGTATCAACCAGGAACTGCACCGGCTGCCCCTTGATCGCCCCTGCCACCCAATAGTGCCCGCCAACACCCTGGGCAATGCTCAGCTGCTGCTTCTCCGGCACGCTGTAGCCCTGGGAGTAGTCGCGACTGAGCTCATAACGACGCTCGACACCCTCGACCCGCAATTGCGCGCCAGTGCGATCGACGCTGACCACCTGCACGCCGGCCGGGCCGGCCTGCCCCACCTTGACCAGCTTGCGCACGCCGTCGACATTGAGCACGGCAGCCCCCGGAAACAGGCCAACCACCTGCACGACGGGCGCAGCTTCGGCCAGCGGCGCCAGGGCCAGCAACAGGGGCAACAGCCCGCGCGAAAGGGCGTTACGGCAACGCATAAGGTTTCTCCAATTCCTTGTCGAAGGGGTACGGCGCATCCCAGCGTTTGAACAGCGGCCGCAGCGCACCCGACCGCACCAGTTCCTGCAGACGCCGATCATAGATCGCAGCCAGCTCGCGGCCATGGGCATCATCGACAAAACCGACATACAGCGGCAGACGAATCAGTGGGGTAATCCGGTAGCCCTGCGGATTATCCGTACCGGTCAGCACATCCTCGACCTCGGTACTGGCATCGATGAAGAAGTCGGCATGCCCGCGATCGAGCATGGCGAGGATACCTCCGCGCCGGTGCACCTCGCGGAACTCGCGCACATTGGGCAGATACTTTTCGTAGCTGTAACCCCGCGCCCAGGACAGGCGATAGCGCCCCAGCGTCTCGAGGGTCGGCACCGGCTTATCGATCAGGCTCAGGGCACTGATCTGGTCGGCATCGTAGTGCCAGCGCGGGAATAGCACCTGTGGCACCTCGTTGGCATATGCACCGATAAAGGCGTCCGCCTCGCCACGTTGCACCAGACCAATCGAGCGGGTGTAGGGCACGATACGGTAATGGAGTTCGACCCCGGCCGGCTCATAGACCTTGCGCAGCAGATCGAAGGCCAACCCTGTGCCATCCGGGTTGGTGTGTCCCGGCCACTGTTCAGTGACCAGATTGATCCGCTGAGGCGGCTCAGCCTGTGCCAGCGGCAGCAGCGCCAGGGCGCCCAACAGCAACCACCACTTGCCCATGCAGCCTCCTGTCAGGCGAAACCCCAGATGATCAACTGCATGCTCAGCCAGGCGAAGACCCCGGCCAGGACATCATCCAGCATGATGCCGACCCCGCCATGCACATGCCGGTCGATCCAGCGGATCGGCCAGGGCTTGAGAATATCGAACAGGCGAAACACCAGGAAGCCTAGCAGCAACCACTGCCAGCCGGCGGGCACCAGCCACAGGGTAATCCACATGCCGACCATCTCGTCCCAGACGATGCCCTCGTGGTCATGCACCCGCAGGTCATCGGCCACCTTGCCGCACAGCCAGAAGCCGAACAGCATGGTCACCCCCAGCATCAGCCAGTAGCCCCAGTCCGGCAGCATCTGCCACAAGGGCATGAACGGCAGCGCCACCAGCGAACCCCAGGTGCCGGGCGCCTTGGGCAAGGTGCCTGAGCCGAAGCCGAAGGCGAGGAAGTGCCAGGGATTGCGCCACACGGAGGGAGGAATGGGCGTCGCAGCGTTGTCAGTCACGGTCTTGTCCAAAATGTTGATAGCCGCCCGCAGGCTGCGGCAGCTCGCGGCCATCCTCGGCCAACAGTCTTACCCCGGCGCACCCGGCCTCGACCCGCCCCAGTACAGCCAGCTCCGGCCACTGAGTTTGCAGAGTGGAAAGATGCTCCGGCGGCAGGGTAAACAGCAGGCGGTAGTCATCGCCACCACTGAGTGCACCGCGCAGTGCCTGCTCGCGAGGCAGCTGCTGCAAAGCAGGTGACAGTGGCACACGTGCCAGCTCGATACACAACGTCACGCCCGAAGACGCGGCGATATGCCCGGCATCGGCCAACAGGCCATCGGAGATATCCAGCGCCGCACTGGCCCGCCCACGCAGCGCCTGCCCCAATCCCAGCTGCGGCTGCGGCTGCCAGTAGCGCGCCAGTAAGGGCTCCGCCAACTCTGCAGGCAGTTGCTGCTGACCCAGCACCAGCGGCAGGGCCGCCGCCGCATCGCCGAGGCTGCCACCGACACACAGCAGGTCGCCCGGACGGGCGCCACTTCGCCGCAGCGCCGCCACGCCGGGGACACGCCCGAAGACAGTGAGAGTGAGGCTCAGCGGGCCGCGCGTGGTATCGCCGCCAATCAGGCGCAAGCCATAACGCTCGGCAGCCTGATTGAGGCCCCCGGCAAAGGCCGCCAGCCAGTCGGCTCCGGCCTGGGGCAGCGTCAGGGCGAGGGTAAAACCAATGGGCGTGGCGCCCATGGCCGCCAGATCGCTGACAGTGACGCCGAGCGCGCGCTGGGCCAGTAGAGAGGGATCGCAGGGATCCGGGAAGTGCACCCCGGCTACCAGGGTATCGGTCGATACGGCCAGCTGTTCACCGGCCGGCAAGGTCAGCAGGGCGCAGTCGTCGCCGATGCCCAACGCGACTTCGCCGCCGGCCTGGGCACAGGACGCGGCGGCGAAGAAGCGGCGGATAAGCTCGAACTCGCCCACAGCAAGCTGCCGGGTCAGCGCTTGTTGGCTTTGACTTCAGCCGCGCGCAGGCTCGGTGCCAGCTTGTCCAGCACGCCATTGACGAACTTGTGTCCGTCGGTGGCGCCGTAGACCTTGGCCAGCTCGATGCCTTCGTTGATCACCACGCGATACGGGACATCCAGGCGATTGCGCAGCTCGAAGCTGGACAGGCGCAGGATGGCCAGCTCGACCGGATCGAGATCAGCCAGCGGACGATCCAGATGCGGGATCAGCAGCTCGTCGATATCGCTCTTCTGCGCCGGTACGCCGTGCAGGATCTCGCGGAAGTAGGCACCGTCGACATGGGAGAAATCGTTGTCGACGCGGAACTGCGCCTCGATCTCGTTGATCGACTGGCCGGCCATGTGCCACTGATACAGGGCCTGCATGGCCAGGCTACGGGCCTGACGACGCGCCGCGGTCTTGCCCTTGGCCGGTTTGCCGGCAGGCTGCTCGGGGCTGTCGATATCGTGATTCAGACTCACTTGGCCTCCAGGGCGCCCAGCAGGCTGACCATTTCCAGAGCGGAGAGCGCGGCTTCGGCGCCTTTGTTGCCGGCCTTGGTGCCGGAACGCTCGATGGCCTGCTCGATGGAATCGACCG
>CALMID010000082.1 GCA_937863915.1 uncultured Pseudomonas sp. | reverse complement strand
TGCCGCGCCATGCGGCAAAATTGCAGCACTGTCCCGGCAATACCGTGCCTGACCGGCACCGGAGTCATCCCATGTCCCTGATCATCACCGAAGACTGCATCAACTGCGACGTTTGCGAGCCCGAATGCCCCAACGCCGCCATCTCCCAGGGCGAAGAGATCTATGTGATCGATCCCAACCTGTGCACGCAGTGCGTCGGCCACTACGACGAGCCGCAGTGCCAGCAGGTCTGCCCGGTCGACTGCATCCCCCTCGATCCCAACAATGTCGAGAGCCATGACGAGCTGATGGCCAAGTACCGGATCATCACCGGCAAGGCCTGATCCGCAGACTTTCGCCAGCCGGCGTGGCCGACTCGATTACACTGGGTAGACGAGTCCGGCGCGCCGGCTTTTGTTTGTCCGCGCGCCGCCATTGATCTGGCAGATACCCCGCATGCGCCCATCGCTCAGTCTGTTCGTCGGCCTGCTGCTGTGCAGCAGCCTCCACGCCGAAACGCCCGTCCAACGCCCCCAGCAGGCACTGGTAGCCAGCGCCCATCCGGCCGCCACCGTCGCCGGCCTGGAAACCCTGGCCGCCGGCGGCAACGCCTTCGACGCGGCCGTGGCGGTAGCCGCTGCCCTGGCGGTGGCCGAACCCTATGGCTCGGGCCTGGGCGGCGGCGGGTTCTTTCTGCTGCGCGAGGCAGGGACAACGCCACGCTATCGCTTCGTCGATGCCCGCGAACGTGCGCCGCTGAAGGCCCATGCCGGCATGTATGCCGCTGCGGGCAAGACAGGCCAGGCGCCATCGCTGGACGGCGCCCTGGCGGCCGCCATCCCCGGCCTGCCCGCCGCACTCGCCCACCTCAGCCAGCGCTACGGCAAGCTGGCGCTGCGCGACAGCCTGTATCCCGCCCAGCGCCTGGCCCGCGACGGCATCGGCATCGATAGGCTGTATCGCGAACGGGTCAGCTGGCGGCTCAAGGCCATGCAGGCGGACCCCGAGACGGCGCGGATTTTCCTGAGCGATAACCAGGCGCCCGCCGAGCACAGCCTGCTACGCCAGCCGGAGCTGACCAGCACCCTGCAACGCCTGGCCGATCATGGCCACGCCGGTTTCTACAGCGGGCGCACGGCCGATCTGCTGGTGCGCGCGGTTCAGGCCGCTGGCGGCATCTGGACCCACAAGGACCTGGCGGACTATCGGGTGGTCGAGCGTCAGCCGCTGCGCGCCAAGCTGCAGGAGGGACGTGAGCTGATCACCGCGCCACCGCCCTCGGCCGGCGGCGTGGCGCTGATCCAGAGCCTGGCCATGCTGCAACAGCTGAACTGGCGCAAGGCCGATACCCTGACCCGCGATCATCTGGTCATCGAAAGCCTGCGCCGCGCCTACCGCGACCGCAGCCTGCTGGGCGACCCGGATCAGGTGCGCAATCCGCTGGCCAGCCTGCTGGCACCGGCCTACCTGCAGCAGCTGGCGCGCTCCATCGACCGCCAGAAGGCCACGCCCAGCAGCAGCCTGCCCCCCGCCACCGCCTGGCACGAGGGCCCGCACACCACCCATTTCACGGTGATCGACCAGACCGGCAATGCCGTCAGCGCCACACTCTCGATCAACCTGCCATTCGGCGCCGCCTTCACCGCCAAAGGCAGCGGGGTGCTGTTGAACAACGAGATGGATGACTTCGCCAAGGCCGTGGATGAGCAGAACGCCTATGGCCTGACCGGCAGCCAGGCCAACCTGATCGCTCCGGGCAAACGCCCGCTGTCGAGCATGACCCCGAGCTTTATCGAGAGCGCCGCGGAGCTGAGCAGCTTCGGCACACCGGGCGGCAGCCGCATTCCCAGCATGGTGCTGCTGGGCATCCTCGAATACCTGGACGGCCAGCCGATCGAACGCTGGGCCGCCCGCCCGCGCTTTCACCACCAATACCTGCCGGATGTGCTGGAGTACGAGCCGGCCACCTTCAGCAGCCAGGAGAAAGCCGGACTGCTGCGCCTAGGCCATCAGCTGCAGAGCACCAATCGCCGCTATGGCAATCTGCAGGTGCTGCGCTGGAACAAACTCAGCGGTGTTGTCGAAGGCGCCAGCGACCCACGCGGCATCGGCAGTGCGCAGGCGCTGACATTCGCCCCCTGAGTGCTCAGTCGAGCTGAATCAGCGGCGCCTCGTCGCCAGCCAGCTGGCGCAGCGGCCGGAACAGCTCGCCTTCCTCTCCCTGAGTGAGCAACAGTAGATTGCGCAGGCTCTGGATAATCCGGCTGACGTAGCCCAGATCATTCATCAGCGAGCTGGCCTGCAGACTGTCCAGCCGACCCTCGCGCACTTCGGCAAACAGGCGCTGGCGGAAACTCGCATCGAAATCCGCCGCATGGGCATCCAACTGTTCGAGGCGCAAACGCCAGACCTCATCGGGCATTTCCAGCAGGCCGAGATCACGCAACTCACGCAGCCCCTGCAGCAGATAGCGCCGTAGATCGAGGTAATCCTGGCGGGCCTGGCTCGGCGCGGCCTGCAACTGCCGGCCAAGGTTCTTCTGCAGGTGCTTG
>CALMID010000081.1 GCA_937863915.1 uncultured Pseudomonas sp. | reverse complement strand
AGGGGCCGGCGGCGCGTTCCATCAAGCTCGATCTGCCGCCGTTCACCCTGGTCGGGGCGACCACCCGCGCCGGCCTGCTGACCTCACCCTTACGCGACCGCTTCGGTATCGTGCAGCGCCTGGAGTTCTACAACACCGCCGATCTGGCCACCATCGTCAGCCGCTCCGCCGGCATTCTCGGCCTGGCTATCGACGAGCAGGGCGCGGTTGAAATCGCCCGCCGTGCCCGTGGCACGCCGCGCATTGCCAACCGTCTGCTGCGCCGCGTGCGGGATTTCGCCGAGGTACGCGGCACCGGGCATATCAGCCGGCAGATCGCCGACCAGGCACTCAATCTGCTGGATGTCGACGAGCATGGTTTCGATCATCTCGACCGGCGCCTGCTGCTGGCCATGATCGACAAGTTCGATGGCGGCCCGGTGGGCATCGACAGCCTGGCGGCGGCCATCAGCGAGGAGCGCGGGACCATCGAGGATGTGCTGGAACCCTATCTGATTCAGCAGGGCTATATCATGCGCACGCCGCGCGGGCGCGTGGTGACACGCCATGCCTATCTGCATTTCGGGCTGAATGTGCCCAAGCGGCTGGGTGAGTCGCCGACGCCCGATCTGTTCGGGGGCGACGAATGACAAACAAATTGTCGAAATCGCCGATTGGCAAGCGAAGGGGCTGGCACTAGAGTATGCGCGCGCCGAAAGAGGGTGGGCCGTTCAGCATTCGTCTGCGGGTCTACTACGAGGACACCGATGCCGGAGGCATCGTCTACTACGTCAATTACCTCAAGTTCATGGAGCGTGCTCGCACCGAGTGCCTGCGCGCTCAGGGCTATTCCCAGGCACAGCTGGCGAGCGAGGTACTGTTCGTCGTGCACAGTGCCGAGGCGCGCTACCATGCGCCGGCCAGGCTGGATGACGAACTGGCGGTAACGGCCGAAGTGATCGAGTTGAACCGTGCCAGCCTGCGCTTTCGTCAACAGGTGAGGCGGGTAACGGATGATGCGCTGCTCTGCGAGGGGCAGTTCGTGGTGGCCTGTGTCAGGGCCGAGAATTTGAAGCCGCAGGTGATACCCGCGGCATTGCGCGCGGCCTTTGCCGCCGTACAGAGCATGTCAGCAGGAGATTGAGTGTGGAAGTGACCGCCGCAACTGCAGCAACTGCAGCCGCAGACCATATGTCGATGTGGAGCCTGATCAGCAACGCCAGCTTCGTGGTGCAGCTGGTGATGCTTGCCCTGGTGGCCGCCTCGGTCACCTCGTGGGTAATGATTTTCCAGCGCAGCACCATGCTGCGCGCCGCCAAGCGTGCCCTGGATAACTTCGAGGAGCGCTTCTGGTCGGGTATCGATCTGTCCAAGCTGTACCGCCAGGCGGGCAGCAATCCTGACCCTGACTCCGGCGTCGAGCAGATCTTCCGGGCCGGCTTCAAGGAGTTCTCCCGCCTGCGTCAGCAGCCGGGCGTGGAGGCCGATGCGGTAATGGATGGCGTCAACCGCGCCATGCGCGTGGCCATCTCCCGTGAAGAAGAGAAGCTGGAAACCGGTCTGCCGTTTCTTGCCACTGTCGGTTCCACCAGCCCGTATGTCGGTCTGTTCGGTACCGTGTGGGGCATCATGAACTCCTTCCGTGGCCTGGCCCAGGTGCAGCAGGCCACCCTGGCCACTGTGGCTCCGGGTATCGCCGAGGCGCTGATCGCTACCGCCATCGGCCTGTTCGCGGCCATTCCGGCCGTTATTGCCTACAACCGTTTCGCTGCTCGCGGCGAAATGCTGATTGGCCGCTATTACACCTTCGCCGACGAGTTCCAGGCGATCCTGCATCGCAAAGTGCACTCCAGCGAAGACTGAGGCGACGACAGCAGATGGCCAGGATTCGTCAGAAACGCAAACCGCACGCGGAAATGAACGTGGTGCCCTACATCGACGTGATGTTGGTGCTGCTGGTCATTTTCATGGTGACCGCGCCCATGCTCAATCAGGGGGTCAAGGTCGACCTGCCCAAGGTGTCCAGCGAGGCACTGCCGCAGGACAACAACTCCCGCGTGCTGACCATCTCGATCAAGGCCGACCAGAGCTACTTCTGGAACATGGGCGAGGAGGTCGATACGGATCAGGGCAAGCAGAGCGAAACCGCGACCGAACTGCCGGTGCTGATCAACACCGTTCGGGCGATCATGGCGCAGAACAGCAGCCAGGGTAAGCCGGTGCAGGTCTTCGTGCGCGGCGACAAGCGCGTGCCCTATGAGGCGGTGATGAAGGTCATGGGCGGTCTGCAGCAGGCCGGCGTGGCCAATGTCGGGCTGATCACCGAGGCCCCTTGATGCATCAGCAACGCGAGAGTTCTCCCTCGGAAAGCTACTTCTGGCCCGTTGTCTGGGCCGTGGCGCTGCACGCGCTGATGTTCGTCATGCTGTTCGTCAGCTTCGCTTTCACGCCTGAGCTGCCGCCGGCCCGGCCGATTGTGCAGACCACGCTGTACCAGTTGAAGTCGCAGAGCCAGGCAACCACGCAGACCAACCAGAAGATCGCCGGCGAGGCCAAGAAGACCTCGGCGCCTAGCCATCAGGTCGAGCAGCTGGAAACCAAGAAGGTCGAGCAGCAGAAGCAGGCCGCCGCCGAAGCCGTGAAGAAAAAGGCCGAGGAAGCCAAGCAGGTCGAGCAGAAGAAAGCCGCCGAACAGAAGGCGGCCGAGCAGAAGAAGCTCGAGCAGGCGGCGATCGCCAAGAAGAAAACCGAAGAAGAGAAGAAGAAAAAGGCGGCGGAAGAGGCCAAGAAGAAAGCCGAAGCCGACAAGAAAAAGAAAGCCGAGGAAGCCAAGAAGAAGGCTGCTGCCGAAGCTGCGAAGAAAAAGGCCGCACAGCAGGCTGCCCGCAAGGCCGCCGAGGACAAGAAGGCGCAGGCTCTGGCCGATCTGCTCTCGGACGATACCCAGTACCAGCAGGCGCAGGCCGACACCGTCGGTGATCAGGTTGCCGGCAGTCTCGATGATCTGATTATCCGTCTGGTCAGCGAGCAGTGGCAGCGTCCGCCGTCGGCACGCAACGGCATGAGTGTCGAGGTGCTGATCGAGATGCTGCCCGATGGCACCGTCAGCAACGCCAGCGTGACCCGTTCCAGTGGCGATGCGCCGTTCGATAACTCGGCGGTGGCGGCGGTGCGCAACGTCGGTCGTATTCCTGAAATGCAACAGCTGGATGGTGCAACCTTCAATGCGATGTACCGCCAGCGTCGAATGATTTTCAAACCGGAGGATTTGGCTCTGTGAATACCTTGATTCGTATTGCCCTGCTGGGCCTGAGCTTGCTGGTCGGCGCCGTGCAGGCGGCCGATCCGCTGCTGATCACCGCCGGTAGCGACCGTGCCACGCCAATCGCCGTGGTGCCGTTCGGCTGGCAGGGCGGTAGCGTGCTGCCGCAGGATATGGCCGAGATCATCGGCAATGACCTGTACAACACCGGTATGTATGCCCCCATTCCGCGGCAGAACATGATCAGCCTGCCGACGTCGCCGGCCGAGATCATCTACCGCGACTGGCAGGCTCTGGGCGCCCAGTACGTGATGATCGGCAACATCACGCCGGCCGGTGGTCGCCTGCAGGTGCATTTCGCCCTGTTCAACG
>CALMID010000080.1 GCA_937863915.1 uncultured Pseudomonas sp. | reverse complement strand
ATGCTCGATGCCGGTTTTCAGTCGGATGTCGACGATCAGGACGAACGCTGGGTCAAGGCGCTGCGTGAGGACGTGCTGGATGTGAAAGTGCCGCTGGATACCACGGTGGTACGCCGTCAGCTCAAGCTGCGCGACATCCTGCACATGCAACCGGGCGATATCATCCCGGTGGAAATGCCCGAGCAGATGGTGGTGCGCGCCAATGGCGTGCCGACCTTCAAGGTCAAGCTGGGTTCACACAAGGGCAATCTGGCCCTGCAGATTCTTGAACCGGTTGAGCGTACCCGCTAAGCGGGCTCAGTCGCACTCGCCAGCCGAGGAATGAGGAATAGTGATGGCAGACGAAAACGAAAGCAGTTCACCGGAAGAGCAGGCCCTGGCCGATGAATGGGCAGCGGCACTGGCAGAGGCAGGTGATGATGCCTCGCAGGACGATATCGACGCGCTGATGAATCAGGGCGCGGCGGCCCCCAGTGCGCCGCCACCGCCGCGGGCGCCGATGGAAGAGTTCGGTGCGGGTACTCCGCTGAACATCCCGGCGGGTCTGGAAGGGCCGAATCTGGATGTGATTCTCGATATTCCGGTGACCATTTCCATGGAAGTGGGTAGCACCGATATCAGCATCCGCAATCTGCTGCAGCTCAATCAGGGGTCGGTGGTTGAACTCGACCGTCTGGCCGGTGAGCCGCTGGATGTGCTGGTCAACGGCACACTGATTGCCCACGGCGAGGTGGTGGTGGTCAACGAGAAGTTCGGCATCCGGCTGACCGATGTGATCAGTCCGAGCGAACGCATCAAGAAGCTGCGCTGATGAGCAAATACAGCCTTTGCCTGTGGCTGCTGACGGGGCAGGCCCTGGCCGACGAGGTGGCGCCTGCCAAGCTGGCAGCGGCCGGCAGTGGCGTTGCCGGGCAGGTGGTGCAGATGCTGCTGGGTCTTGGCCTGGTGGTCGGTCTGATCTTCCTGCTGGCCTGGTTGCTGCGCCGCGTACAGCAGCACAGCGGCATGCGCGGCAATGGTCTGATTCGCCTGCTGGCCAGTCAGGCGATCGGTCCGCGCGAGCGCTTGCTACTGGTTCAGGTTGGCAACGAGCAGGTGTTGCTCGGTCTGACGCCGGGCCAGATCAGTCCGCTGCATGTTCTCAAGGAGCCGGTGCATCTGCCCGAGGCGGAAGTGGCCAGTCCCGAATTCGCCCAGCGCCTGATGGAGATGCTGGGCAAGGATCAGAAGGACCCGTCCTGATGACTGCCGTGCGTACCCTGCTGGCTTTGCTGTTGCTTGTACTGGCGCCCATGGCGCTGGGCGCCGATGACCCGCTGAAGATTTCCGCCATTACCCTGTCGACCAACGCCGACGGGCAGCAGGAGTACTCGGTCAGCCTGCAGATTCTGCTGATCATGACGGCGCTGAGTTTCATTCCGGCGTTCGTCATGCTGATGACCAGCTTCACGCGCATCATCATCGTGTTTTCCATTCTGCGTCAGGCACTGGGCCTGCAGCAGACGCCGTCAAACCAGATCCTCATCGGCATGGCGCTGTTCCTGACCCTGTTCATCATGGCGCCGGTTTTTGACCGGATTAACAATGAGGCGCTGCAGCCGTATTTGAATGAACAGCTGCCGGCGCAGCAGGCGATTGCCAAGGCCGAGGTACCCATCAAGGAGTTCATGCTGTCGCAGACCCGGGCCAGCGATCTGGAACTGTTTGTGCGCCTGTCCAAGCGCACCGACATCACGACCCCCGAGGCGGCGCCGCTGACCATCGTGATTCCAGCGTTCGTGACCTCGGAGCTGAAAACGGCCTTCCAGATCGGCTTCATGATTTTCATCCCGTTCCTGATCATCGACCTGGTGGTCTCCAGCGTGCTGATGGCGATGGGTATGATGATGCTGTCGCCATTGATCGTGTCCCTGCCGTTCAAGATCATGCTGTTTGTCCTGGTCGATGGCTGGGCGCTGATCATGGGCACCCTGGCAGCCAGTTTCGGAGGAACCTGAGATGACCCCGGAAGTCGCGGTTGACCTGTTTCGCGAAGCACTCTGGCTGACGGCTCTGATCGTCGCGGTGATCGTTACCCCGAGCCTGATCGTCGGCCTGCTGGTGGCGATGTTCCAGGCCGCCACCCAGATCAACGAACAGACTCTGAGCTTTCTGCCGCGCCTGCTGGTGATTCTGCTGACCCTGATCGTTGCTGGGCCCTGGCTGACCCAGCAGCTGACCGACTTCATGCAGAACCTCATCCAGAACATCCCGCAGCTGATCGGCTGACATGCTCGCCCTGACCGATGCACAGATTGGTGGCTGGGTAGGCAGCTTCATGCTGCCGCTGTTCCGCATCGCCGCCGTGCTGATGACGATGCCGGTGATCGGCACCCAGCTGGTGCCGGTGCGTGTGCGACTGTACTTCGCCCTGGCATTCACCCTGGTGCTGGTGCCGGTATTGCCGCCGATGCCCGAGGTGGATGCGCTCAACCTGCGCAGTAGCCTGCTGGTCGCCGAGCAGGTGCTGATCGGTGTGGCCCTGGGATTCTCCCTGCAGCTGTTCTTTCACGCCTTTGTTGTCGCCGGGCAGATCATTTCGACCCAGATGGGCCTGGGTTTCGCCTCGATGGTCGACCCGACCAACGGCATTTCGGTACCGGTGCTCGGCCAGTTCTACCTGATGCTGGTGACCTTGCTGTTTCTGCTGATGAATGGCCATCTGGTGGTGTTCGAGGTGCTCGCCGAGAGCTTTGTCACCATCCCGGTGGGCGAGGGGCTGGTCACCGATCACTACTGGCTGCTGGCTGGCAAGCTTGGTTGGGTGCTGGGGGCCGGGCTGTTGCTGTCGCTGCCGGCGATCACCGCCTTGCTGGTAGTCAACATCGCCTTCGGCGTGATGACCCGTGCGGCGCCGCAGCTGAATATCTTCTCCATCGGCTTTCCGCTCACCCTGGTGGTGGGTTTGTTCATCGTCTGGGTCGGCATGGCCGATCTGCTCAGTCAGTTCCAGTTGCTGCTGCGTGAGGCCCTGGACCTGTTGCGCGAACTGGCACGGATTCGCTGAGCCATGGCTGAGAGCGAAAGCGGCCAGGACCGCAGCGAGGAACCCACAGAGAAACGCCTGCGCGAGTCGCGCGAGAAGGGGCAGATCGCCCGCTCCCGCGAGCTCAATACCCTGGCGGTGGTGCTGGCCGGCTGTATCGCTTTGCTCAGTATGGGCGGCAGTCTGGCGGTCGGGCTGCTTGATCTGATGCGGGCCAACTTCGAGCTCAGCCGTGAAACAGTGATGGACGAGCGCAGCATGACGCTGTACCTGCTGGCTTCCGGCGAGCTGGCGATGGTTCTGCTGATTCCGTTGTTTGTGGTCTTGCTGGCGGCTTCCATCATCGGCCCCATCGCGCTGGGGGGCTGGCTGTTTTCGGCGCAGGCAATGCAGCCCAAGTTCAGCCGGATGAACCCGGCGGCGGGCCTAAAACGCATGTTTTCCATGCATGCGCTGGCCGAGCTGCTCAAGGCGCTGGCCAAGTTTTTCGTACTACTGGGGGTCGCCTTGCTGGTCTTGAAGGCTGATCAGGATGATTTGCTGGCGCTGGGGCATGAGGCGCTGGAACCGGCGTTGCAGCACAGCGCGCTGATCGTGGCGAAGAGTGCGATCTGGCTGGCCTGCGGCCTGATTCTGATTGCTGCGGTGGATGTGCCGTTCCAGCTCTGGGACAACCGCCAGAAGCTGATGATGACCAAGCAGGAAGTCCGCGACGAGTACAAGGACAGCGAGGGCAAACCCGAGGTCAAGTCGCGTATCCGCCAGTTGCAGCGCGAGATGGCCCAGCGGCGGATGATGGAAGCGGTGCCGCAGGCCGACGTGGTGATCACCAACCCGACCCACTTCGCCGTGGCGCTCAAGTACGACCCGGCCAAGGGTAGTGCACCGGTGCTGCTGGCCAAGGGCGGAGATTTCCTGGCGCTGAAGATTCGCGAGATCGCCCAGGAAAACAAGGTCATGGTGCTGGAGTCGCCGGCTCTGGCGCGGGCGGTGTACTTCTCCACGGAAATGGATCAGGAAATTCCGGCGGGTCTTTATCTGGCGGTGGCTCAGGTACTGGCCTACGTGTACCAGATTAAGCAGTACCAGGCCGGCAAGGGCAAACGCCCGGCGCCGCTGGCGGATAACCTGCCGATTCCGCCGGATCTGCGCCGCGACGAATAAGGCTCATTGCGCGTAGCAGATCATCGCCCTACGCACTTGCTCGGCCTCATCGCGCCCGAATGGTTGCTGACTTCGGCTTTGTGGAACGCTTCTTGCCATTACCCCTGCATGACGCCATTTCGCGTCAAAAGATTGAATTGGCTGGGGAAAACACGTGGCACTGGATCGCGCACAACTTATCGGGGATGTCCGCAGCAACCTGTCGGGATTGCGTCACGGCAATCTTGGCATTCCGCTGCTGCTGCTGGTCATGCTGGCCATGGTCATGCTGCCGATCCCGCCGTTCCTGCTCGATGTGCTGTTCACCTTCAGCATCGCCCTGTCGATTGTCGTTCTGCTGGTGGCCATCTACGCGCTGCGGCCGCTGGATTTCGCCGTATTCCCCACTGTATTGCTGGCCGCGACCCTGTTGCGGCTGGCGCTGAACGTTGCCTCCACCCGTGTGGTGCTGCTGCATGGCCAGGAGGGACATGGCGCCGCGGGCAAGGTAATTCAGGCGTTCGGCGAGGTCGTGATCGGCGGCAACTACGTGGTGGGTATCGTGGTGTTCGCCATCCTCATGATCATCAACTTCGTGGTGGTGACCAAGGGTGCCGGGCGGATTTCCGAAGTCAGCGCACGCTTCACCCTGGATGCCATGCCGGGCAAGCAGATGGCCATCGACGCCGACCTCAACTCCGGTCTGATCGACCAGGCCGAAGCCAAGCGCCGGCGTCTGGAGGTCTCGCAGGAAGCCGACTTCTATGGCTCGATGGACGGTGCCAGCAAATTCGTGCGCGGCGATGCCATCGCCGGCCTGCTGATCCTCTTCATCAACCTGATCGGCGGCATTGCCATCGGCGTGCTGCAGCATGATCTGGCCTTCGCCGAGGCGGGCAAGATCTACACCCTGCTGACCATCGGTGACGGCCTGGTGGCGCAGATCCCATCGCTGCTGCTGTCGACGGCTGCCGCGATCATGGTGACGCGTGTCTCGACCTCCGAGGAGATGGGCGCTCAGGTCGGCCGGCAGATGTTTGCTTCGCCCAAGGCGCTGGCGGTGTCGGCGGCGATCATGATTGCCATGGGCCTGGTGCCGGGCATGCCGCATTTTTCCTTCATCAGCCTGGGTCTGGTGGCGGCCGGTGCGGCCTACTGGATTGCCAACAAGCAGCGGCTTGCCAAGGAGGAGGAGGTCAAGGCGGTGACGCTGCAGCAGGAGCAGTTGCCCGCGCAGCGCCAGCAGGAAACCAAGGAGCTGGGCTGGGATGACGTGCCAGCGGTGGACATGGTTGGCCTCGAGGTGGGTTACCGGCTGATTCCGCTGGTCGATCGCAACCAGGGTGGTCAGCTGCTCACGCGCATCAAGGGGGTACGCAAGAAGCTGTCCCAGGAGCTGGGCTTTCTCATGCCCTCGGTGCATATCCGCGACAACCTCGATCTGTTGCCCAATGCCTATCGCCTGACGCTGATGGGGGTTTCCCTGGCGGAAGCCGAGGTCTATCCGGATCGCGAGCTGGCGATCAATCCGGGGCAGGTGTTTGGTCCCATCAACGGCATCGCCGCCAAAGATCCGGCGTTCGGCCTGGAGGCCGTGTGGATCGAGACGGGCCTGCGCGATCAGGCGCAGTCGCTCGGCTACACGGTGGTGGACGCCAGTACGGTGGTGGCGACCCACCTCAACCAGGTGCTGAACAAGCATGCCCATGAGCTGATCGGCCACGAGGAAGTCCAGCAGCTCCTGCAATTGCTGGCCAAGACCTCGCCCAAACTGGCGGAGGAGCTGGTGCCAGGCATGCTGTCACTGTCGACCCTGCTCAAGGTGCTGCAGGCGCTACTGCAGGAGCAGGTGCCGGTACGCGACATTCGCACCATCGCCGAGGCCATCGCCAACGTGGCTGGCAAGAGTCAAGATCCCGCCGCCATGGTCGCGGCGGTGCGTGTCGCGCTAAGTCGCGCCATCGTGCAAACCGTTGTGGGGCTTGAGCCGGAGCTCCCCGTGATCACTCTTGAGCCAAGGTTGGAACAGATATTGCTGAATAGTCTCAGCAAGGCCGGACAGGGTAGCGAAGAGGGCATTCTCCTTGAGCCCGGAATGGCCGAGAAGCTGCAGCGCTCCCTGGTGGATGCGGCGCAGCGTCAGGAGATGCTCGGCAAGCCAGTGATCCTGCTGGTGGCCGGCCAGATTCGAGCCATGATGGCGCGCTTTGCCCGGATGGCGGTACCCAGCATGCATGTGCTGGCCTACCAGGAAATTCCGGACAACAAACAGGTCACGATTGTTGCCACCGTTGGTCAAAACGGTTGAGCCAGTGAGGTCACAGCATGCAAGTCAAACGCTTCTTCGCCGCCGATATGCGTCAAGCCATGAAACTGGTTCGCGATGAGCTGGGCGCCGATGCTGCCATCATTGGTAACCGTCGGGTCGCCGGCGGTGTGGAACTGACCGCTGCACTGGATTACCCGATGCCGGCGGCAGCACCGAGTCAGCCCAATCCGCAGCTCGAAGCCGAGCTGCGCAAGACCCAGACCCGCATCGCCCAGGCTCATGCCGAGCTGAGCGCGCCGGTAAGCCTGCCGGACAACCAGGACCGCCAGCTGTTCACCCCGGGCGTTGCCGCGGTCAAACCCGCGAGCAAGCCGCAGGCAGTGGCGGCGCCGGCCATGGATCAGCGCGCCCTGGATGCCATGCGCTTCGAGCTGCATGGCCTGCGCGAGCTGATCGAGAGCCAGCGTGGTTCGCTGGCCTGGGGGCAGATGCAGAGCCGTCGCCCGCAGCAGGCCAACCTCTGGCGTCGCCTGCAGCGCATGGGTATCCCCGCCGATCTGGCTCGCCCGCTGCTGGACAAGGTGGCCGGCATCAGTGATGCCCGCCAGGCGTGGCGCATGCTGCTGGCTCACCTGGCTCACGCAATCCGTACTCCCGAGCAGGAGCCGCTGGAGGAGGGCGGAGTGATTGCCCTCGTCGGTCCGGCCGGCATGGGCAAAACCACAACCCTGGCCAAGCTGGCGGCGCGCTACGTGCTCAAGTACGGCGCGCAGAGCATTGCCCTGGTCAGCCTGGACAGCTACCGCATTGGTGCCCAGGAACAGCTCAAGACCCTCGGCCGCATTCTGGGTGTGTCGGTGACTCCGGTCGATCCCGGCCAATCGTTGCTGCAGGCATTGGCGCCGCTGGCGCGCAAGCGTGTGGTGCTGATCGATACGGCCGGTCTGCCCGCCAATGATCCGGGCCTGCGTCTGCAGCTGGAAATGCTGGCCTCGCGTGGTGTCAAGTCGCGCAATTACTTGGTTATGGCTGCCACAAGTCAGGGTCAGGTGCTGAAAGCGGCCTACCATAGTTATAAGCAGTGTGGTCTTTCCGGCTGCATCCTGACCAAGCTCGACGAATCGGCGAGCCTTGGCGAAGCATTGGGGCTGGCGATCAGTCAGCGTCTGCCGGTAGCCTATCTGACTGATGGACCTAGAATTCCTGACGATCTGCACGTCTGGCGCAGCCATCAGCTGGTCAGCCGTGCGGTGAGCCTGCAGAGTGAGCAAGACCCGAGTGAAGATGCCATGGCTGAGCTGTTTGCCGGCCTGTATCAGCAGCCGGCGCGGCAAGCCGGCTAACAGGTGGTTTTCAGCGACCTGTTAAGCGAATGGCCAGTGCAACGGCATCTGGCCCGATAATGAAAGACAAGGTGTAAGAATCAATGGCAAGCATGCACCCCGTTCAGGTGATTGCTGTAACCGGCGGCAAGGGTGGCGTCGGCAAGACCAATGTGTCGGTGAATCTGTCACTGGCATTGGCGGATCTTGGCCGGCGCGTCATGCTCATGGATGCCGACCTTGGCCTGGCCAACGTCGACGTCCTGCTCGGGCTGACGCCCAAGCGCACCCTGGCCGACGTGATCAGTGGCGAGTGCGACATCAAGGATGTGCTGCTGCAGGGGCCTGGCGGCATCCGTATCGTGCCGGCTGCGTCCGGCACGCAGACCATGGTGCATCTGTCACCGATGCAGCATGCCGGTTTGATCCAGGCCTTCAGCGATATCAGCGAGAACCTCGATGTACTGATCATCGATACCGCTGCCGGTATCGGCGATGGTGTGGTCAGTTTCGTCCGCGCTGCTCAGGAAGTGCTGGTGGTGGTGTGCGACGAGCCCACCTCGATCACCGACGCCTATGCGCTGATCAAGCTGCTCAACCGTGATTTCGGCGTCAACCGCTTCCGCGTGCTGGCCAACATGGCCCACTCGCCGCAGGAAGGTCGCAACCTCTTTGCTAAGCTGACCAAGGTAACTGATCGCTTCCTCGATGTGGCCCTGCAGTACGTTGGCGCGATTCCCTACGACGAGTCCGTGCGCAAGGCCGTGCAGAAGCAGCGAGCGGTTTACGAGGCTTTCCCCCGCTCGAAGTGTTCCCTGGCTTTCAAGGCGGTGGCGCAGAAGGTGGACAGCTGGCCTCTGCCAGCCAACCCGCGCGGCCACCTGGAGTTCTTCGTTGAACGCCTGGTGCAGCAGCCGGTTGCGGGAAGTTCGATATGACAGCAGCCAGCGGACTCCGTATGTACAGCAAGGCGCAAGCCCAAGAATCACAGCAGATGTTGATCGAGCGTCATGGCCCGTTGGTCAAGCGCATTGCCTATCATCTGCTGGCCCGCTTGCCAGCCAATGTCCAGGTCGAAGACCTGATGCAGGCCGGGATGATCGGGCTGCTGGAGGCCGCAAAGAAATATGACGCCAGCAAGGGCGCCAGCTTCGAAACCTATGCCGGTATCCGCATCCGTGGCGCCATGCTGGACGAGGTGCGCAAGGGTGACTGGGCGCCGCGTTCGGTGCACCGCAACAGCCGCATGGTCAGCGAGGCGATTCGTACTGTTGAGGCCAGATTAGGCCGAGACGCTAAAGATCAAGAGGTTGCGGCCGAACTTGAATTGAGTCTCGAGGAATACTACGGCATTCTCAACGACACTCAGGGCAGCCGCCTGTTCAGTTTTGACGACTTGTTGCAGGACGGCGAACACGACGATGCCAGCCATCAGGGGGAGCCTGCGCACGGTCTGGAGGATGAGCGTTTCCAGCAGGCGCTGGCTGACGCCATCGCTCAGTTGCCCGAGCGTGAGCGTCTGGTTCTGGCGTTGTACTACGACGAAGAGCTGAATCTGAAGGAAATCGGTGCGGTGCTCGGTGTCAGTGAGTCCCGGGTGAGCCAGTTGCACAGTCAATGCGCGGCAAGATTGCGTGCACGACTGGCGGACTGGCGTCTAGGCTGAGATAAGGCCGATCAAGAATTGACGGCGTTTCCTCAGGGAAGCGTTTGAGACTGTACGGAGGTCGACTTGGACAAGAACATGAAAATCCTCATCGTGGACGATTTTTCGACGATGAGACGGATCATCAAGAACCTGTTGCGTGATCTGGGCTTTACCAACACGTCGGAGGCCGATGACGGCACCACGGCGTTGCCGATGCTGCAGAGTGGCAGCTTTGACTTCCTCGTCACCGACTGGAACATGCCCGGTATGACCGGCATCGACCTGCTGCGCGCGGTGCGCGCCGATGAGCGTCTGAAGAACCTGCCGGTGCTGATGGTGACTGCCGAAGCCAAGCGCGACCAGATTATCGAGGCGGCCCAAGCCGGGGTGAATGGCTACGTGGTCAAACCCTTTACGGCCCAGGTGCTCAAGGAAAAGATCGACAAGATCTTTGAACGGGTCAATGGCTGATCAGCCTCGAGGATGCTATGGAGCAAAACGAATCTTCGCAGGGCGAACTTGAGTCGACCCTGAAAGATCACGCCAACAAGCTGGTGGACAGCCTGGAGCACGGCAACTTCGCCGAAGCGATCCAGGTCATCTACGAACTGAATCAGGTGCGTGATCGCGGCTTGTACCAGGAAGTGGGCAAGCTGACCCGTGAACTGCACAACGCCATCGTCAACTTCCAGATCGACATCCACGGCAAGCATGCCCAGGAGATGTCGCAGATCAACGATGCGACCCACCGCCTCAACTATGTGGTGGAGATGACCGAAAAAGCGGCCAATCGCACCATGGATCTGGTCGAGCTGAGCGCGCCGCTGGTCAATGGTCTATCCGATGAGGCCCAGCAGCTGCGGGAAGAGTGGGGGCGCTTCATGCGCCGCGAAATCAATGCCGATGGCTTCCGCGATCTGGCCAAGAAGGTCGACAGCTTTCTCGGTCGGGTCGACCAGGACAGCAGCCAGCTATCCAGCTACCTGAATGACATCCTTTTGGCACAGGACTTCCAGGATCTCACTGGTCAGGTGATCAAGCGCGTGACCGCGCTGGTGACCGAAGTGGAGAGCAATCTGGTCAAGCTGGTGATGATGGCCAGTCATGTCGACCGCTTTGCTGGCATTGAACATGACCAGGCGGCACTCAAGGCCGAAGCCGAACAACAAAAAGTTTCTTCCCAGGGTGAAGGTCCGCAGATGCATGCCGATAAGCGTGATGATGTCGTTTCCGGACAGGTCGACGTCGATGATCTGCTGTCCAGTCTGGGCTTCTAAGGAGCACCTACATGAGCTTCGACGCCGATGAGGAAATTCTCCAGGACTTCCTGGTAGAGGCCGGCGAGATTCTTGAGCTGTTATCCGAGCAACTGGTCGAGCTGGAAAGCCGGCCTGATGACATGGATCTGCTCAATGCCATCTTCCGGGGTTTCCACACCGTCAAGGGTGGGGCAGGCTTCCTCCAACTCAATGCTCTGGTTGAGTGCTGCCACATTGCCGAGAACGTGTTCGACATCTTGCGCAAGGGCGCCCGCCGCGTCGATGCGGAGCTGATGGATGTGGTGCTGCAGGCACTGGATACCGTCAATGAAATGTTCAGTCAGGTGCGTGAGCGCGCCGAGCCGATTCCGGCCTCGCCGGAGCTGTTGCAGGCCCTGGCGCGACTGGCCGAACCGCAGAGTGCGGCGCCCAGTGCTCCACCTGCTGCCGCCCCGGCTCCAGCTCCGGTAGCAGAGCCAGTGGCTGCTGTCGTCGAGACAGCCAGCTCCGCGACGGCTTCGGGTGATATCACCGACAGCGAGTTCGAGCAGCTGCTCGATGCCTTGGGCCCCGCTGACACCAGCTCAACCGAAGCGCCTGTCATAAGCGTCGCCAGTGACGAAATCAGCGACGACGAGTTCGAGAAGCTGCTCGATGATCTGCATGGCCCCGGCAAGTTCGCTGCGGCGCCTGCGGTAGTCGAGCCGGCGCCCGCAGTAGCGGGTGGCGGTGATGAAATTACCGATTCGGAGTTTGAAGCCCTGCTCGATCAGTTGCACGGCAAGGGCAAGTTCGTTGCCGCCG
>CALMID010000079.1 GCA_937863915.1 uncultured Pseudomonas sp. | reverse complement strand
GCGGGCGCAGCAGCAGGTTGGCGTACTCGGTATCACCCTCCTCGACATCCACACCGATCAGCAGCTGACCATTGCCTGCCTGCTGGATCCACACTTCCTTGCCCTGCCAAACCACGGCAAACCGCGTGCAGGAGGTTTCCAGCTGGGTGCCGTCGGTATCTTCAAGAATCAGTTGCAGGGCATCGGACATGGGATCGTTACTCTCAGACTAGTTGGAATGGATAAACCGAGCCCAGTTTAAGGATCTGCGTCAGTTCATCCAAGGCCGTGCGACATTCCACCAGCAACTGCGGATCAGCCAGATCGGCTTCGCTGAGGTGGTCGCGGTAGTGCTTGCCGACCCAGGCAACCAGCGTGTCGTGCAGCGTCGGGGTCATGATTACGCCCGGATTGACCGCCGCCAGCTCAGTCTCATTCAGTGCCACGCGCAAACGCAAACAGGCCGGCCCACCGCCGTTCTGCATGCTCTGCTTGAGGTCGAAGACCTTGACCTCGCGAATCGGGCCATTGCCGGCAGTCAACTGCTGCAGGTAATTCCAGACTCGGGCGTTCTTGTGGCACTCCTCCGGCACGATCAGCAGCATGCTGCCATCGGCGCGTGTCAGCAGCTGGCTGTTGAACAGGTAGGAGCGCACCGCATCCTCGACGCCAACAGCTTCGCGCGGTACGCACACCGCCTGGAACTGCCCGCCACGACGCGCCAGTTTGTCGCTCAGCTCGGCTAGAACACGCTCGGTATCGAGGAAGGCATCCTGGTGATAGAACAGCACCTCGCCGTTGCCCACGGCAATCACGTCGTTGTGGAACACGCCCTGATCGATCACCGCCGGATTCTGCTGGGCATAGACCACGCCCTCATCACTCAGACCATGCAGACGGGCCACCGCCTGGCAGGCCTCCAGGGTCTGCCGCGCCGGATAGCGCTGCGGCGCCGGATAGCGCGGGTCGAAGGCGCTGCGGCCGAACACGAAAAACTCCACCCCCGCCTGGCCGTAACCGGCACAGAAGCGCGTGTGGTTCGCAGCGCCTTCATCACCAAACTGGCTCACCGCCGGCAACGCGGCGTGGTGAGCAAAGTACTGCGGATTGGCGAACATGGCGCCGAGCACCCGACTGGTGGTCGGATGCTCGATGCTGCGGTGGAACTTGCAGTTGAGGTTGGCCGCCGTGAAATGCACACGCCCGTCGGCCGTATCGGCACTCGGGCTGACGGTGCAGGAGTTGGCCGTCCACATGCTGGAAGCGGAGCTGCAGGCCGCCAGCAGCGGCATGGCTTCCTTGGCTGCGCGGGCGATCACCTCGGCATCGCTGCCGGCAAAGCCGAGACTGCGCAGCGCGGCCACATCCTGCCGCTCCTGCGGGGCAAAAACGCCCTGCTTGAAGCCCATGTCCATCAGCGCCTTCATCTTGCCCAGGCCCTGCAATGCCGCCTCTTTCGGGCTGGACACCGCCTGGCTGTTGCTCTGCGACGCCACGTTGCCGTAGGACAGGCCACCGTAGTTGTGGGTCGGGCCAACCAGGCCATCAAAGTTCATCTCATAGGCAGGAATCACAGGCTTACTCCCGGGGTCAGAGTGGCAGGCAGGCTCAGGCTCTCGCACTCAAGCGAAGCCACCGGATAGGCGCAGTAATCGGCCGCGTAATAGGCGCTCGGGCGGTGATTGCCCGACGCACCGATGCCGCCGAACGGTGCGGTGCTCGCGGCTCCCGTGAGCTGCTTGTTCCAGTTGACGATGCCGGCGCGACTTTCCAGCCAGAACTGCTCATAGCGGGCCTTGTCGTCCGACAGCAGGCCTGCCGCCAGGCCAAAGGCCGTGTTGTTGGCCTCGGTAATGGCCGCCTCGAAGCTGCTGTAACGAATCACCTGCAACAGCGGCCCGAAGAACTCCTCATCCGGTCGTGCAGCGACGGCCGTGACATCGACGATACCCGGCGTCAGCAACGCCGCATCGGCCTGCGGCTGAGTCATGGTCAGCAGCGCCGTGGCGCCACGCGCCAGCAGATCGGCTTGTGCCGCCAGCAGCTGCTGCGCGGCCTGCAGGGAAATCACCGAGCCCATGAACGGCGCCGGCTGCTCGTCGTAACGACCCACCTTGATCTGCCGACAGACCTCGACCAGTCGGGCCAGCAAGGCATCGCCCCAACTGCCCGTCGGCACCAGCAGACGACGGGCGCAGGTGCAGCGCTGACCGGCCGAAATAAACGCAGACTGAATAATGGTGTAGACGGCGGCCTCGACATCCCGCACCTGATCCACCAGCAGCGGGTTATTGCCCCCCATTTCCAGCGCCAGGATCTTGTCCGGACGACCGGCGAACTGACTGTGCAGCAGGTTGCCGGTACGGCTGGAACCGGTGAAGAACAGACCATCGATGCCCGGATTACCGGCCAGGGCCACACCCGTCTCACGGGCACCCTGCAGCAGATTGAGCACGCCCGCCGGCAGGCCGGCCTCGATCCAGCACTTGACGGTCAACTCGGCCACCAGCGGCGTCAGCTCGCTGGGCTTGAACAGCACGCAGTTACCGGCCAGCAGGGCCGGCACGATATGGCCATTGGGCAGGTGGCCGGGGAAATTGTAGGGGCCGAATACCGCCACCACGCCATGCGGCTTGTGCCGTAGCACGGCCGTGGCATCGGCCAGTGGGCCGCTCTTCTCACCGGTACGCTCGCGGTAGCTCTGGATCGAGATGGCTACCTTGTTGACCATGCTGGTGACTTCGGTAGTCGCTTCCCACAACGGCTTGCCGGTTTCCTCACCGATGGCGCGGGCCAGCAGATCGGCCTTGTCCTTGAGGCAGGCGGCAAAGCGCTCGAGCACGGCGATGCGCTCCTCCAGCGGGCGCCGGCCCCAGGCCGGGAAGGCCTGACGGGCAGCCTGCACGGCGGCCTCGACCTGGCCGGCAGTGGCGCCTTGCCCCTGCCAGATCACCGCCTGACTGACCGGATTGAGCGATTCGAACGCTTCGCCCTGCCCCGCCTGCCAGACGCCTGCAATGAATTGGCTGCTCATCTTGTTATGGTCCTCGACAGCGAAACCCGGCCCACTCGGGCCGCGGTGAAAATCAGTTCTGCGCGTCACGCGCCGACAACGGCACGGCCCGCACCTGGCTGCCGGCAGTGAGCTGCAGGCGCTTGGCCGTCAGGGCATCGACCACTAGGGTGCCGGAAGCCACCCGCGCCGGTGCGGCGGTAATGCGGCAGTCCTCGCGCTTGCGGTTGTGCATCAGGTAGGGCACCGCCTCGTCGCCCGGCGTGCCGATAGACAGGATCAGCAACTGGCTGTCAGCCACCGCGCGAATCTTGTCGGTCTGCACCTCGATGGCCGGGCCGGCGTCGAAGATGTCGACGTAGCCCTGATAGCTGAAGCCTTCGCCCTTGAGCATGGCCAGCGCCGGCTCGGTATGCGGGTGCACACGGCCGATCACGGCCTGTGCTTCCTCGGTGAGGAAACAGGTATAGAGCGGGAACTTGGGCATCAGCTCGGCAATGAAGGACTTGTTGCCCAGGCCGGTGAGGTAGTCCGCGCGGGAGAATTCCATGGTGAAGAAATGCCGGCCCAGGCTTTCCCAGAACGGCGAGCGACCGTCGGCATCAGACATGCCGCGCATTTCGGCAATCACTTTGTCGCCGAACAACTCACGGCACTCGGCGATGAACATGAAGCGCGCC
>CALMID010000078.1 GCA_937863915.1 uncultured Pseudomonas sp. | reverse complement strand
CCAGGCAAGGCGAAATTGGGCGAAGAAGCGCAGTTTACGAGTTGTAAATGAGCATTCTGAGCCCGATTGACCAGCCTTCGGCTGTTACTGCGTTTCAACGCAGCATGGCCAACGCGCAGCAGGCTTTGAACAGGATCTGAGTCATTCGGCGATCTGCAGGTCGCGTGCCTTGCTGTAGACGTAGCGCAGCTTCACGTACTCGAACGGGCTGTTGAGCTGGCCGTAACGCAGCGGTGTGCTGTAGCGCTTGTCGATGGCACGCAGCAGGGTGATTTCCGGGTGATCGCTGCTGACCTCGGCCACATTGAGGAAATTCCCCTGACTCTCGGCGGCGAAATCCACCACCAGGCCGCCGGTATCGCGCAGGTTGGACGGGCCCAGTAGCGGCAGCATGAGGAACGGGCCGTCCGGCATGCCGTAGAAGCCCAGCGTCTGGCCGAAATCCTCACTCTGCTTGGCCAGTCCCATGCGGCTGGCCGGGTCCCACAGGCCGAATACACCGATCGTGGTGTTGAACAGCAGGCGCCCGGTGATCTCCATCGAGCGTTGGCCCTTGAACTGCAACAGGCTGTTGAGCAGGTTGGGGATGTCGCCGAGGTTGCTGAAGAAGTTGCTCACACCGCTGCGGACAACGCCGGGTGTGACTTTCTCGTAACCGCGTACCACCGGCAGCATGACCCACTGATCGGCGCGGTAGTTGAAGTGATAGACGCGTCGGTTCCACGATTCCCAGGGGTCGTAGATATCCAGGGCGTCCAGGGTCGAGCGTTCGAACTCGCGCTGGTCCAGCGCCGGGTTGATCTTCAGGTGTTCCAGCGGCCGGGTATAGCCGTCGGCGTCGGTGCTGTGTTCGGCCTGGGCCAGCGGGGCAGTCAGGAGCAGGGCGAGGAAAAGGTACTTAGCCACGGAAGAACTCCAGCATTGCTTGGCTGTTGTCGCGGTAATCCATATTGCCGAGGTGGCCGCCGCGCGGATAAAGGGTCAGGCGCTCACCGAAGGTGCGCTTGAGAAAGCCGAGGTCGCCAGGGCCGAGGATCAGGTCGTCGGCGTTGTGCATCACGGCGATTTTCGGTGACTGGCGCAGGTAGTCTTCCAGGGCGTACAGGCTGGTTTGCTGGATCAGCATCTGCAGGCCGCTGCCGTCGTATTTCTCACGCCAGAACGGGATCAGTTGTTCGCTCAGGTAGCAGTCGAAGTCGCAGAGCAGGGCGCGCTTGTAGAAGGGCGTCAGGTTGGTGCCATCGTCGATCGGGTAGTGCGGCGGGGTGATGAAGCCGCGCTGGTTGATCAGGTCGGAGGTGAAGGCGATGTCCGAGGCGGTGAAGCGGAATGACGAGCCGATCAGCATGGCCATTTCTTCGTTGGACAGGCGTTCCTTGGACTCCTGGAAGTCGTAGAGCAGGGCGTCATCCATCTGGATATGGCCCTTGTCCTGGAAGTAGTGGGTGAGCTTGCCCAGCAGCGATTCGAAGAAGCTGCCCTGGTTGCGCACGGCCGGCACTTCACTCTGCACCAGCAACTGCAGGTTGCTCACGGAGGTGTACAGGTTGACCGGTGGGTTGATCAGCAGCACGCGCTTGAAGTTGAACACGCGCTCCTGCTCGTCGAGATGGCTGACGAACGCCGCGTCGAGGCCGCCCAGGCTGAAGCCGGTCAGGTAGAACTCGGTGATTTTCAGGTTCTCCTGCTGCTCGCGGATGGCGACCATGGCGCGGTACAGGTCCTTGGCATCCTCCACGCTGAAGCCCGGCGTGGCATGACGCGAGGCGGCGGCCATGAAGTCGTAGCTGGTCGGCGAGGACAGTTGCACCACGTGGTAGCCGGCGCCGTAGTACAGGCGCTTGAGAAACTCCATCTTGCCGCCGCTGTAGTGCCCGCCGGTGCCGGCAATGATGAAGATCAGCGGTGCGGGACCGGCCTGGCGGGCCAGGCGATAGCTCAGGCGCTTGACTGGCCAGAAGTTGGACGGCAGCCTGGCTTCGCGCTGGGGCAGCAGGTTGAGGCTGTAGTCACCCTGATCGATATCCTCGTCGCTGGGCAGCGCCGGGCGCAGCTCCGCCGGGGTGCCGGCGATGGTGGCCTCGAACGGGTTGCCGATGGGAAAGCCATAGCTGGCCGGCACAGCGCTGTCTGCCATGGCCATCAGGCTCAGGCAGCAGGCGCCGGCCAGGGTCATCAGGCGCAGGAAAAGGGACATGGTGATCCTCCGTGATTGAGGAGCGCAGTGGACCCGCTCTGGCGCCCCGGCGCAAGTAGGGGGCTGGCGGGTTTAACGCGTGTTGGCGGTTTGCACTGGCGTGGTCGCCCGGTATCCTTGGCGCCCTTTGCATCGCGCCCTACCCACACTCGCCTGGAGTTGCCGCATGACCCGCCGTTCCGCCCTGATTCTCCTGCTTCTCGTGCCCCTGTGGCTGGCTGCCAGCTACGGCGTGCGTTTCGCTCTGATGGAGGACGCCAAGTGGGTCGGGCTGTGCGTGGAGCAGGCCGGGCTCTGGCAGTGCGAGGTGCGTAGCGCGCTGGGCCTGCTGATTCACTTCCGGGTGATTGCCGGCACGGCGCTGCTGGCCGCCCTTGTCGCGTTCTTCCTGCCTCGGTCGGCGGGCTGGTGGCTGGCCGTGCTCGGCCTGTTCCTCGCCCTGCCGGCACTGGTGCTGTACAGCGCCAGCCTGGCGGTATTTGCCGTGGTGCTGTCGGGCCTGCGTCTGGTGCGCAAAGCCTGATCAGCGATCCCGAATTTCCGACTGGCGCAGCAGCGGGTTCAGCCCCGCTTGGTGCAATGCTGCCCGCTCAGCCACGCGCGGCGCTGACGCCTTCGAGGGTAGCGAACGAGGTGTCCTTGGCGGTGAGCAGGAAGTCGCGCATGAACGGCGCGTCGAGCATGTCGGCGCGGATGCCGGCATACAGGGTGGCGAACAGGCCCTTGTCGCCCAGACGTTTGGCGGTGACGTAGCCGCGCGAGCTGTATTCATGCAACGCCCAGTTGGGCAGGCCGCAGACGCCCCGGCCGCTGGCCACCAGCTGCATCATCATCACCGTCAGTTCCGAGGTGCGCACCTGCGCCGGTTCGACGTCGGCCGGCTCAAGGAAGCGGGTGAAGATATCCAGCCGGTCGCGCTCCACCGGATAGGTGATGAGGATTTCCCGCGCCAGGTCTTCCGGCACCACGTAGGGCCTGCTGGCCAGCGGGTGCTGATTGGCCACCGCCAGCATCGCCTCGTAGGTGAACAGAGGCACGTAGGTGATGCCGGGCATGTCCACCGGGTCGGAGGTGACCACCAGATCGAGGTCGCCGCGTGCCAGCGCCGGCAGCGGGGCGAAGGAGAAGCCCGAGGCCAGGTCCAGCTCCACCTCCGGCCAGGCATCGCGGAACTGGTCGATGGTCGGCATCAGCCACTGGAAACAGCTGTGGCACTCGATGGCCATGTGCAGCCGCCCGGCCGTTCCACCGGCCAGCCGTGCCAGGTCGCGCTCGGCGGCGCGCAGCTGCGGCAGCAGGCTGTCGGCCAGTTGCAGCAGGCGCAGGCCGGCGCTGGTGAAGCGCAGTGGCTTGGTCTTGCGGATGAACAGCGACAGGCCCAGTTGGCTCTCCAGCTCCTTGAACTGGTGCGACAGCGCCGACTGGGTCAGGTGCAGGCGCTCGGCGGCTTCCACCAGGCTGTCGGCCTCGCGCAGGGCGTGCAGGGTCTTGAGGTGGCGA
>CALMID010000077.1 GCA_937863915.1 uncultured Pseudomonas sp. | reverse complement strand
CGCTTTTAATGCTCACGTACTGCAGTACGCTGCGCTTAAAAGCTGCGGGGCGCCTGGTCTGGCCTTAGTCCCGAAGCTCTGGCTGGGGGGATTCGGTCGAGGTAGCGCTGAGTAGTTTTGTGTTGAAAGGTCCGCCCCTTGGGGCCGGCTCCTGGTGAGCCATACCTGCGGCCGGGTTTCCCAGGGAACCCGGCCGTTTTGCATTTCGGCACGGCCAGAAAAGGGAGGGAATGGCTATGCGTTGGGCAACCTATTTCGCCGTCTGCGGCGCGGTGATCGCGGTGGGGCTGTCGCTGGGGCTGACCCTGCCGCTGGTCTCGCTGCGTCTGGAGGGCTGGGGCTATGACACCTTCGCCATCGGCGTGATGGCGGCGATGCCGGCCATCGGCGTGCTGCTCGGTGCCCGCCTGACCGGCCGGCTGGCGGCCTGGCTGGGCGTCTCCGCGGCATTGCGCCTGTGCCTGCTGGCCAGCGCCCTGTCGGTGGCCCTGCTCGCGTTGCTGCCCTATTACCCGCTGTGGCTGCTGCTGCGTCTGCTGATCGGGATTTCCCTGACGGTGGTTTTTGTGCTCGGAGAGAGCTGGATCAACCAGTTGGTCGCCGATCACCTGCGTGGCCGTCTGGTGGCGCTGTATGGCACCGGCTTTGCCCTTAGCCAGCTGTCTGGTCCTTTGCTGCTGGCCTGGCTGGGGACGGCGGATGACCGGGGCTTCTGGTTCTCCGCCGGGCTGCTGATCATGGGCAGCCTGCTGTTGCTGGGCCATTCCGGTATGCCGCAGGTGGATGCGCAGAGTGTCGCAGGACGCGGGTTGCTGGCGTTCTGCCGGCGGGCGCCGGCGATTGCCTGGGCGGTGGTGCTGTTTGCCGCGTTCGAGGCGATGGTGCTGACGCTGCTGCCGGTCTATCTGCTGCGCGAAGGTTTCGATCAGGGCATGGCGCTGCGCATGGCCAGCGTGGTGGTGGTTGGCGATGCGGTGTTGCAACTGCCGATCGGCCTGCTCGCCGACCGCATGCCGCGGCGTACTTTGTTCCGCCTGTGCGGAGTGGTTCTGCTGCTGAGCAGCGTGGCGATGCCCCTGCTGTTGCATACGCCGTTCATCTGGCCATTGCTGGTGCTGTTCGGTGCTTCGGCCGGAGGCCTGTACACCCTGTCGCTGATCCTGGTCGGCCAGCGTTACCGGGACGATGCGCTGGTGCGCGCCAATGCGCAGATCGCGTTGCTCTGGGGGATTGGCTGTCTGCTCGGGCCGCTGTCGACCGGTGCCGCCAGCCAGTGGCTGACCGGCCATGCGCTGCCCATCCTGATGGCGCTGGGCGCTGCCGGTTTTGTCGCGCTGGCCTGGCGTCGTGCGGCCTTTGGCGAAGAGGAGCAACTGCCGTCGGAGACGGCAGTGCCGGGGCGGTAAGCCGTCCGCCTGTGCGGACGGTTTGCGGTCAGACCAGGCCGACCGCTTCCTTCAGGCGATACCAGCCCATGCCCAGGGCCAGCAGCGGCGAGCGCAGGTATTTGCCGCCGGGGAAGGTCATGTGCGGCACCTGGGCGAACAGCTCGAAGCCGCGGCTCTCGCGCAGGGCGATGGCTTCGCCGAGCAGCTTGCCGGCCAGGTGGGTGGCATTCACGCCGTGGCCGGAGTAGGCCTGGGCGTAGAACACGTTGGGCTGGTCCTTGAGCTTGCCGATCTGCGGCAGGCGGTTGGCGCCGATGCCGATCATGCCGCCCCACTGGTAGTCGATGCGCACATCGGCCAGTTCGGGGAACACGTCGAGCATCTTCGGTCGCATGTAGGCGGCAATGTCCGCCGGGTCACGCCCGGAGTAGTGGCAGGCGCCGCCGAACAGCAGGCGGTGGTCGGCCGACAGGCGATAGTAGTCCAGGGCCACGCGCTGGTCGCACAGCGCCATGTTCTGCGGGATCAGCGCGCGGGCGCGCTCCTCGCCCAGCGGTTCGGTGGCGATCACATAGCTGCCGGCCGGGAGCACCTTGCCACCCAGGGTCGGGTTGAGGTTGTTCAGGTAGGCGTTGCAGCCCAGCACCAGCGTGCTGGCCAGTACATGACCGCCAGCGGTGTGGACCTTGACCTGCGGGCCGTAGTCGATGCGCGTGACCGCCGAGTGCTCGAACAGCCGGACGCCCAGTGCCTGAGCGGCGGCGGCTTCGCCGAGGGCCAGGTTGAGCGGGTGCAGGTGGCCGGAGCCCATGTCGATCATGCCGCCGCAGTAGCGGCTGGAGCCGACCACTTCATGCATGCGGTCCGGCTGCACCAGGCGCAGTTCATGCTGATAGCCCAGGCTCTGCAGTTCGGCCATGTCTTCCTGGAAACCGGCAAAGTGCGCCGGCTTGTTGGCCAGGTCGCAGTAGCCCCAGGTCAGGTCGCAGTCGATGTTGTACTTGGCGACCCGGCGGCGTACCAGCTCCACCGCTTCCAGGCCCATCAGCTTGAGTTCGCGTACCCCCTCGCGGCCCACCACCGGTTCGAACTGGTCGAGACCATGCCCGACGCCGCGGATCAGTTGCCCGCCATTGCGCCCGCTGGCGCCCCAGCCAATCTGGTGGGCTTCCAGCAGGGCGACCGAGAGGCCGCGCTCGGCCAGTTCAATGGCGGTGTTCAGCCCCGAGAAGCCGCCGCCGACCACGCACACATCGACCTTTACCTCACCTCCCAGAGGCGGGTATTGCAGCTGGCGGTTGGCGCTGGCGGCGTAGTAGGACGGGGCGTGGTTGGCGCTGTGCACCGGGGGGTGAACGCGGGCGTTCATGTGTGATTTCCTGATTGTTGTGTGTGAAAAAAGCAACGGCAGAATAAGCGCGGCCGCCGCTGTCCGCCAAGGGGGGTAATGGCGAAAAAATCGCCAGACAGTTGCTCTTTTATCGCCCAGATCGGACTTTGCCGGCGCCAGGCCTTACCCTGAAGCCCTGAGCCGTGCCAGATGAGCTGTGTATCCCTGATGAGTTGTAACAACGACAAGATCGATGACCTGCGCCGGCAGATTCCGCGCTTTGCCTGCGTGCCGGGCTGCCACGACTGCTGTGGCCCGGTCACCGCGTCTGCCGAGGAGCTGCTGCGCCTGCCGGTCAGGAGTGCCGCCGAGCATGACGCCGCGCTGGCCGAGCTGAACTGCGTGCACCTGGGGCCGCAGGGGTGCCAGGTGTATGACCAGCGGCCGCTGATCTGCCGCCTGTTCGGCACCACGCCGCGCCTGCCCTGCCCGCGCGGCCAGGGCCCGGAGGTGCCGATCGATGAACGGGTCGAGCG
>CALMID010000076.1 GCA_937863915.1 uncultured Pseudomonas sp. | reverse complement strand
TGCATCCGGACAAGGACCAGGCTACCCTGATCCGCGGCTTCGCCCAGGCGCTGCCGCAGCTGCCCGCTGGCAGCCTGCTGGCGATCATGGGCAGCGGCCGGCTGGAGGATTCGCTGAAGACCCTCGCCGCCGAACTCGGGGTGGCCGACTCGGTGCGTTTCCTCGGCCAGGTGGCCGGCGGCCGGCGCTACTTCAAGGCCTTCGACTTGTTTGCTCTGAGCTCCGATCACGAGCCCTTCGGTATGGTGCTGCTGGAGGCTATGGCCGCCGAGGTGCCGGTGCTCGGCACTGACTGCGGCGGTGGGCGTGAGGTGGTGCAGGGTGTGGGCGAGTTGTTCCCGCTCGGCTCGGTGGACGCCCTGGCCGCCGCGTTGCGGCGCCAGGCGCAGGCCGATGATTTGCCGTTAGTTCGCCAGCGCATGCAGGAGCGTCTGCTGCAATCCTTCTCCGATAGCGCGGTGCGACAGCGGTTCTGGTCGCTGCCGCTGTGCGCCGCGCTGCGCTGAGGTCGATATGCCGCAGGATGCCGTCGCCAACCCCTGGGCCGCCAAGGCCCGCGCCCTGGATCGCTACCGCTGGCTGCTGCTGCGTGAGCGCCACGGCCTGCTCGGCAGCGCCCTGCGCTTTGCCCGCGAGGCGCTGGGCGACTGGTGGTTCGGTCTGCGCGCCAGGCGCCGTCTGGCCGAGTCGATCGCGGCTGTTCCCTGCGACTTCTTGCTGCTGCAGTCTGCACCCAAGGTCATCAAGTTCCAGCGCAAGAAGCTGCTGATTGAGGGGCTGCGTGGCCGTGGCCACAATCTTGTGGAGACGGCGCTGCAGGAACCGAAGACGATCCTGCGCGAGCGCTTGCTCAGGCGCCCACCCCATCAGGTGCCGACTCGCTACTTCGGCATTGCCGCCTACGCCGAATGGCTGGTGGAGCACCATCAGCCCCGTGTGCTGCTCAATGACCGTAACGGCAGCCTCTATGCTCCCTTCCTGCGCCTGGCGCTGAACGTCCGCGGCGCCACCCTGGTGCACCTGGCCCACGCCACCACGGTGGAGGGCTCGCGCCGGCTGGGCATGAACGACTACGACTACTACTTCCTGTTCGGGCGTAGTTCGCTGGAGGCCCTGCAGGCGCGCGCGCTGCGCTTCGGCAGCTCGACCGCGGTGTTGGCCGGCTCGCACATGATCGACAGTGCTTACGACCTGGCTCCGGCCGATCCGTGCTTGCGCACCCTGCTGATCCTGGGTGTGGGCCCGGACAAGGAAAAGGAGGCCGGCTACCAGTCCACCTACGTGCTGCTGCGCGACTGGGCCGCCGCGCGTCCCGACTACCGGGTGCTGATCAAGGCGCACCCGCGCAGCCAGGTGCCTTTCTGGCAGCAGGCCGCCGCCGAGCTGCCGAATCTGCAGGTGCTGCCGAGCGAGTGCAGCCTGGCACAGGCGCTGGCCCAGGCCTCGCTGGTGGTCAATATCATGTCCAACGCGGTGGTCGAGGCTGCGCTGGCGCGCCGGCCGGTGCTCTATGTGAATGCCAGTGGCGATGCCGATATCTTCGGGCAGGAGCGCTTCTTCGGGTCCAGCCTGAGTTCGATCGAGGCGCTGCAACAGCGCGTTGCCGAGCTGGAGGCCGGCTACGCGCAGGCCCTGCAAGGGGCTGAGGCCTTCGCCGATCATCACCTGAGTCAGGGCCATGGCGGCCTGACGGCCAGCCTGGATCTGCTCGAACAATTACTGGCCGGCCAGCCCTGTGCCGGCATTCCACTCTCCGCTACCCGCGCCGACGAGGCGATTCACCCATGAAGTTCCTGTTCTTCTCCCTGGCCAAACACCAGACCCGCTATTTCGGTCAGCTGCTCCAGCAGCCTGGCATGCAGGGGCGCGTCGTGCTGCCGGGGCAGTTGCCCTTTCCGGCGCTGGGGCGGCTGGGCGAGGTGATTCGTCGGGTCGACTGGCCGCGCTTAGTAGAGGAAAAATGCCAGGAGCGCCGGGTCAAGGGCAAGTACGAAGGATTGATCTATCGCCTGCTGCTGCGCCTGGAAATGCTGGTCATGGCGCTGCGCTGCGCCGCCCTGCTGGCCCGCGAGCGTCCCGATGCGCTGGTGGTGTGGAATGGTTCCAATCGCCACTGCCAGCTGATGCTGGCGCTGCTTGCGCCGGGGACCCGGACCTTCTTTTTCGAGAATGGCCTGCTGCCGAGGACCACCACGCTGGACCCCAAGGGCGTCAACTACCACAACTCGGTGCCGCGCGATGCCGCCTTCTACCGCGCCTACGCGCAGCGGGTTGCGATCTCCGACGACGATCAGCCCATCCGGCTGATCCCGCGCAAGCCGCGCAGCGAAGGACCTCTGCCGGTCACGCTGCCCGAGCGTTTCATCTTCATCCCCTTCCAGGACGACCGCGATACCCAGGTCCGACTGTTCTCGCCCTGGATCCACAACATGCGCGAGCTATTCGCACTGGGCGAGCGCATCGCCCGCGAGAGCTGTTGGGCGGTGGTGTTCAAGGAACACCCCTCCAGCCGCGAGCAGTATCCCGACCTGCACCAGCGTTGCCATGAGCGCCTGCTGTTCGCCAATGGCAACCCGACTCAGGAGCTGATCGAGGCCAGTGCGCTGGTGGTCAGTATCAACTCCACCGTTGGCCTAGAAAGCGTACTCCTGAACAAGCCGCTGCTGACCCTAGGGCAGGCTTTTTTCAATGTCGAAGGCGTGGTGATGCATGCCGATTCTGCTGAAGAGGCGCTTGCACTGATCGACCGCTTCCCGAACTGGCCGGTCGAAGCAGGGCTGCGCCGTGCCTTCCTGCATTATCTATCCGACTGTTACTGCGTGCCTGGACGTTGGCAAGATGCGGAGCAGGGACATCTGGCTGAGGCGGCGCAACGCTTGCAGCGGTTGAGTGACGTGGCGGTCAGAGTATGAGGCTGGATATGCCAGTGCTGCTCAGACGGTGGGCTCTGGTGGGGGTGCTG
>CALMID010000075.1 GCA_937863915.1 uncultured Pseudomonas sp. | reverse complement strand
ATCGACCTGATCGACGAGGCGGCCAGCCGCATCCGCATGGAGATCGACTCCAAGCCCGAGGAGCTGGATCGTCTGGAGCGTCGCCTGATTCAGTTCAAGGTCGAGCGCGAGGCGCTGAAGAAGGAAGACGACGAGGCCGCCCTCAAGCGTCTGGAAAAGCTCAAGGAGGATATTGCCCGCCTGGAGCAGGAATACGCTGACCTCGAGGAAATCTGGAAGTCGGAGAAGGCCGAGGTGCAGGGCTCGGCGCAGATTCAGCAGCGCATCGAGCAGGCCAAGGCCGAGCTGGAGACGGCCCGGCGCAAGGGCGATCTCAACCGCATGGCCGAGCTGCAGTACGGCGTGATTCCCGATCTGGAGCGCAGCCTGCAGATGGTCGACCAGCACGGCAAGAGCGAGAACCAGCTGCTGCGCAACAAGGTCACCGACGAAGAGATCGCCGAGGTGGTGTCCAAGTGGACCGGCATTCCGGTGAGCAAGATGCTCGAAGGGGAGCGCGAGAAGCTGCTGCGTATGGAGGACGACCTGCACAAGCGCGTGATTGGCCAGCACGAGGCGGTGGTGGCGGTGGCCAACGCCGTGCGCCGTTCGCGCGCCGGTCTGTCCGATCCTAACCGCCCCAGCGGCTCTTTCCTTTTCCTCGGCCCGACCGGGGTGGGCAAGACCGAGCTGTGCAAGGCGCTGGCCGAGTTCCTCTTCGATACCGAGGAGGCGCTGGTGCGTATCGACATGTCCGAGTTCATGGAGAAGCACTCGGTCGCGCGCCTGATCGGTGCGCCGCCCGGCTACGTGGGCTACGAGGAGGGCGGTTACCTGACCGAGGCGGTGCGCCGTAAACCCTACTCGGTGATTCTCATGGACGAGGTCGAGAAGGCTCACCCGGATGTGTTCAACGTGCTGCTGCAGGTGCTGGAGGATGGTCGCCTGACCGACAGCCAGGGCCGTACCGTGGACTTCAAGAACTGCGTGGTGGTGATGACTTCCAACCTCGGCTCGGCGCAGATCCAGGAGCTGGTCGGTGACCCGGAAGCCCAGCGTGCGGCGGTGATGGATGCGGTGAGCCAGCACTTCCGCCCGGAGTTCATCAACCGGATCGACGAGGTGGTGGTGTTCGAGCCGCTGGGCCGCGAGCAGATCGCCGGCATTGCGACCATCCAGATGGCGCGCCTGCGTGGCCGTCTGGCCGAGCGCGAGCTGTCGCTGGAGTTGACCGATGAGGCGCTGGACAAGCTGGTGGCGGTTGGTTTCGACCCGGTCTACGGTGCGCGCCCGCTCAAGCGCGCCATCCAGCGCTGGATCGAGAACCCGCTGGCGCAGCAGATCCTCGCCGGCAAGTTCGTTCCGGGTACGGTGATCAAGGCCAAGGTCGACGGCGAGGAGATCGTGTTCGCCTGACGCCGGCCGTTAAGCAAAAAGCCCCGCACTGCGGGGCTTTTTTGTGTCTGCCGTTTCAGCTGCGGCGGGCGACGATGAACTCGGCCAGTTGCCGCAGCGGCTCGGCGCGCTCATCGAAGTCGCGCAGCGCCGCCAGAGCCTGGTCGCGCAGTTCGAGGGCATAGGCCTTGGCTGCGTCGAGGCCGAGCAGGGCCGGGTAGGTCGGCTTGTCGTTGGCTTCGTCCTTGCCCTGGGTCTTGCCCAGGGTCGCGGTATCGCTTTCCACGTCGAGGATGTCGTCCTGCACCTGGAAAGCCAGGCCGATGGCCTGGGCATAGTGCTGCAGGGCGCTCAATTGCGCCGCTGTGACCTGGC
>CALMID010000074.1 GCA_937863915.1 uncultured Pseudomonas sp. | reverse complement strand
CGGTGAAGAACACCGACGCCCATGCAAATCCGCAGGCGCTGGAACTCTTCCGTGACCTGCCGGCGATACGTGATTAACGACTTTTGAGCTGAATATAGAGAGCCTCGACCTTCTCCCGCGCCCAGGGCGTCTTGCGCAGGAAGGTCAGGCTCGACTTGATGCTCGGGTCACTCTTGAAGCAGCGGATATCAATGCGCTGGCCAAGGCCGCTCCAGCCGTAGGTGTCCACCAGCTCGACCAGAATGGCCTGCAGGGTGACACCGTGGAGTGGATCTTTGGCAGTGGTCATGGCGCTGTCCGCAACAGGAAATGGCTGCGCAGCTTAGTGCAGCACAGCTGCTTCGACTAGAGAGAGCGTCAAGCCGGCTTTACGCGGCGCGGCCCGGCCAAGGCCCAGATGATCAGCCCGATCAGCGGCAGGAACAACAGCAGCAGAATCCACAGCACCTTGAAGCCGACCTCGGCAGTGCTGTTGACCACTTCCAGGATCGCCCACAACACCAGGGCGATGAAGCCGAGACTGACCAGGGTACTGAACAGGGTAGCCATGCTATCTCCTCAGGCGTGGCTCATGGCCAGAAGGAAGTTGGCCAGCGCGAGGCCGAGAATCACCAACCAGGTGGCCAGGGTCCCCAAGAAACGTCCCCGCGAGTATTGCCCCTGAGTCGCCAGAAAGCCGTAGGCATGCGCAATGCGTGCCACCAGCAGGGAGAGACCGGCCAGGTGCAGCAGGATCGGCGACAGACCGTTGAGTTCGGCAAGTGCCAGCAGGATGAGGGCCAGCGGAATGTTCTCCAGCGCATTGGCATGGGCGCGGATACGCACCTGCAGTGCCTGATTGCCGGCATCGCCGAGACCGATCTTGGCACCCTTGCGGATAGCCACGACCAGCGCGGCCAGCACCATGACCAGAGCGGCCAGCAGGGAGGCATACAAAGCAGTAATGGGCAGCATGAAACTCTCCTTTCTTGTTGTTGTGTGGGGAAGACTAACCGTAGCGCCAGCAGGTTGTCGCGTGAACCGATCAATCCTCCAGCCGGTTGAAGCGACTGGCGATTTCATCGCCGCTGTACTCGGCCTGCCAGCCATCCGCCTGCCCCAGCAGCCGCAACGTCACGTAGCTCGGTCGCTCGCCCATGTCGAACCAGTGCCAGGTATTGGCCGGGATCACCAGCAGATCACCACGTTCGCACAGTATTTCATAAACATGGTCGGCGATGTGCAGACTGAACAGGCCCTGCCCGGCAACGAAGAAACGCGCCTCG
>CALMID010000073.1 GCA_937863915.1 uncultured Pseudomonas sp. | reverse complement strand
TGTTCTCCCGTAAGGTCATGACCACCACTTCGGAGCTGATCACCCGTCGTCTGGGTAACGAGGGTTACACCTTCGCCAACGTTAATGGTGTGCCGCAGGCCAATGATGATGACAACACGGTTGCCATCACCTTCGTGGTCGATCCAGGCAAGCGTGCCTACGTCAATCGCATCAACTTTCGTGGCAACACCAAGTCCGAGGACGAAGTGCTGCGCCGCGAGATGCGTCAGATGGAAGGTGGCTGGGCATCGACCTATCTGATCGACCAGTCCAAGACCCGCCTCGAGCGTCTTGGCTACTTCAAGGAAGTAAACGTCGAGACTCCGGCGGTGCCTGGCACCGATGACCAGGTTGACGTGAACTACAGCGTGGAAGAGCAACCTTCCGGCTCGATCACCGCCAGCGTTGGTTTCGCTCAGAATGCCGGTCTGATTCTCGGCGGCTCGATCAGCCAGAACAACTTCCTCGGTACCGGCAACAAGGTCAGCCTCGGCCTGACCCGCAGCGAATACCAGACCAGCTATAACTTTGGTTTCGTTGATCCCTACTGGACCGTCGATGGTGTCAGTCTGGGCTACAACGCCTTCTATCGCACTACCGACTATGACGAACTGGATACCGACGTCGCCAGTTACGCTGTCGATAGCTACGGTGCAGGCATGAGCATCGGTTATCCGCTGAGCGAGATCTCACGTCTGAACTTCGGCCTGACCGTCCAGCAGGATGATATTAATACGGGTATCTATACCGTCGATGAAATCATGGACTTCATCGATCAGGAAGGTAACAGCTACCTTAACTTCAAGGCTTCCGCCGGCTGGTCCGAATCGACCCTGAACAAAGGGGTGCTGGCGACTCGCGGTTATTCGCAGAGTCTGATTCTGGAAAGCACGGTGCCGGGCAGCGATCTGTCGTTCTACAAGCTCGACTACCGAGGCCAGCGCTTCTTCCCGCTGACCCAGAGCACGGCCTTCCGCTTCCATGCCGAGATGGGTTATGGCGACAGCTATGGCTCAACCAGCGAACTGCCGTTCTATGAGCATTACTATGCCGGTGGCTTCAACTCGGTGCGTGGTTTCGAGGATTCCAGCCTTGGTCCGCGCAGTACGCCGAGCAAGATTGCCGGTGGTGGGCCAGATAAGTATGGGCGTTATACCGACCCGGATCAGGACCCGCTGCCATTTGGTGGCAACGTGCTGGTGCAGGGTGGTGTCGAGTACCTGTTCCCGCTGCCGTTTATCAAGGATCAGCGTCAGCTGCGTACCGTGCTGTTCTATGACGTGGGTAACGTTTTCGATACCAGTTGTGGCGATCAGCCTGACTGCCAGAACATCGATGCCGGCGAATTGGCTATGTCCGTGGGGGTTGGTCTGACTTGGATCACTGCCCTCGGTCCGTTGAGCTTCAGTCTTGGCATGCCGATCAAAGAACCGGATAACGCGGATACTCAGGTCTTCCAGTTCTCCCTCGGTCAGACCTTCTAAGTGTGTTTGGCTCATTAAAACAAAAGTGTTTTGCAGGAGTGCATCGTGCGTAAGTTGACTCAAGTGGTTCTGTTCACCGCGGCCATGGTCGCCACCCCGGCGTTTGCCGAAATGCGCATTGCAGTCCTCAACTATCAGATGGCTCTGCTAGAGTCCGGTGCGGCGAAGAAGTACGCCGTGGATGCCGAGAAGAAGTTCGGCCCGCAACTGAGCAAGCTGAAGACCCTCGAGTCGAGCGCCAAGAGCATCCAGGATCGCCTGGTCAAGGGTGGCGACAAGATGCAGCAGGCCGAGCGCGAGCGCCTGGAGCTGGAATTCAAGCAGAAGGCCCGTGACTTCCAGTTCCAGTCCAAGGAACTCAACGAAGCCAAGGCCATTTCCGATCGCGACATGCTCAAGCAGCTCAAGCCCAAGCTGGACAAGGCTGTCGAGGAAGTGATCAAGAAAGGTGGTTATGATCTGGTGCTTGAGCGTGGTGCAGTAGTCGACGTCAAGCCGCAGTTCGACATCACCCGTCAAGTCATCGAGCGCATGAATCAGCTGCGTTGATCATGACGGCTCCGGTGTTCTCACTCGGCGTGTTGGCCGAGCAGCTTGGCGCCACGCTGCGTGGTGCCAGCGATATTCCCGTGCGTGGCCTGGCTTCGCTGCAGGAGGCGGAGGCTGATCAGCTGAGCTTTCTGGCCAACCCGCAGTACCGCAAGCACCTGCCTGCCTGTCGGGCGGCAGCGGTACTGCTGACGGAGGCCGACGCCGAGGGGTATGCCGGCAACGCGCTGATCGTGGCCAATCCCTATCTGGCCTATGCGCGCCTGTCTCATCTGTTTGATCGCAAGCCGCAAAGCGCTGCCGGGATTCATCCCACCGCGGTGATTGCCGCTTCGGCTCAGGTCGATGCCAGCGCCTGCATCGGCGCCTATGCCGTCATTGAAGGCGCTGCTGTGATTGGTCCTCGCGTGACCGTCGGTGCGCATTGTGTGATTGGCGCGCGCAGTTCGATTGCGGCCGATGGCTGGCTGGCTCCGCGCGTCACCCTGTACCACGACGTACGGATTGGTGAGCGTGTCGTCATCCAGTCCGGGGCTGTGCTCGGGGGCGAAGGCTTCGGCTTTGCCAATGAAAAGGGTGTGTGGCAGAAGATTGCCCAGATCGGCGGCGTGACCATCGGCGACGATGTCGAGATTGGCGCCAATACCACTATCGACCGTGGAGCACTGGCCGATACGCAGATCGGCAATGGCGTTAAGCTGGACAACCAGATCATGATTGCGCACAACGTGCAGATCGGTGATCACACTGCCATGGCCGGTTGTGCCGGCATTTCCGGCAGTACCAAGATCGGCAAGCACTGTATGATCGCCGGCGGCGTAGGCATGGTTGGGCACATCGAAGTCTGCGACAACGTCTTTGTCACCGGCATGACCATGGTGACTCGCTCAATCACCGAGCCGGGTGCCTATTCGTCCGGTACGGCCATGCAGACCGCCTCTGACTGGAAGAAGAGCGCGGCGCGCATTCGCCAGCTCGACGATATGGCCAAGCGTCTGAAACAGCTGGAGAATCGTCTGGCTGCAGTGACCCCGAACGGTGAAGCCTCATCTGATGCCTGACACGCGCCAGATGGCTTTCTTTTTCTGATACAGGCTCTCCCGATCATGATGGACATCAACGAAATTCGCGAATACCTGCCGCACCGCTACCCGTTCCTGCTGGTAGACCGTGTGGCTGAGCTGGATGTTGAAGGCAAATGCATTCGCGCCTACAAGAATGTCAGCATCAACGAGCCTTTCTTCAACGGTCACTTCCCGCAGCATCCGATCATGCCGGGTGTGCTGATCATCGAGGCCATGGCACAGGCGGCCGGCATCCTCGGTTTCAAGATGATGAATGTGAAACCGGCCGATGGAACCCTCTATTATTTCGTGGGCTCCGACAAGCTACGCTTCCGCTCGCCGGTGACGCCGGGTGATCAGTTGGTCCTGGAGGCCAGCTTCATCAGCGCCAAGCGCAGCATCTGGAAATTTGCCTGCCGGGCTACCGTGGACGGCAAGGAAGTCTGTTCGGCCGAAATCATCTGTGCGGAACGCAAACTATGAGTTTGATTGACCCTCGCGCCATCATCGATCCGTCGGCCAAACTGGCGGATGACGTTCAGGTCGGCCCCTGGTCGATCATCGGGCCTGATGTGGAAATCGGCGAGGGTACCGTGGTTGGCCCCCATGTGATCATCAAGGGGCCGACGGTCATTGGTAAGCACAATCGTATCTACCAGTTTTCTTCGGTAGGCGAGGATACCCCTGACCTCAAGTACAAGGGTGAACCGACCCGTCTGGTGATCGGCGATCACAATGTGATTCGCGAAGGCGTGACCATTCACCGTGGCACGGTGCAGGATCGCGGCGAGACCACCATCGGCGACCACAACCTGCTGATGGCCTACGTGCATGTTGGGCATGACAGTGTCATCGCCAATCACTGCATCCTGGTCAACAATACCGCGCTGGCCGGGCATGTATGGGTCGATGACTGGGCGATCCTGTCCGGTTTCACCCTGGTCCATCAGTTCTGCCGTATCGGTGCGCACAGTTTCTCCGGTATGGGCACGGCGATCGGCAAGGATGTTCCGGCCTACGTCACCGTATTCGGCAATCCGGCCGAGGCGCGCAGCATGAACTTCGAGGGCATGCGCCGCCGTGGCTTCTCCGCCGAGGCCATTGCAGCGTTGCGACGTGCCTTCAAGATCGTCTACCGCCAGGGGCTGAC
>CALMID010000072.1 GCA_937863915.1 uncultured Pseudomonas sp. | reverse complement strand
TGCTGGAGCGCGTGGTGCGCGAAGCCTTCAACATGCGCCGCAAGACCCTGCGCAACACCCTCAAGCAACTGCTGAGCAACGAAGACATCGAAGCCGCCGGCGTCGATGGCAGCCTGCGTCCCGAACAGCTCGACCTGGCTGCCTTCGTGCGCCTGGCCGACCGCCTGGCCGAGCGCGGCCTCCCTGCCTGATTGCGCCAAGGACTATCCATGAGCCAGCCTGCGCCCTACCAGATCGATGTCAGCGTCACCACGCGCTACCTGCCGGAACAGTCGCAGCCGGAGCAGAACCGCTTCGCCTTCTCCTACACGGTCACCATCAGCAACAACGGTGGCCTGGCAGCCAAACTGACCAGCCGCCACTGGATCATCACCGATGGCGATGCCCGCGTGCAGGAAGTCCGCGGCCCCGGCGTGATCGGCCAGCAGCCGACCATCGAGCCCGGCGCCAGCCACACCTACAGCAGCGGCACCGTGCTGGCCACCCGCGTCGGCATCATGCAGGGCAGCTACCAGATGCTGGGCGCCGACGGCACGAAGTTCGACGCCGAAATCAAACCCTTCCGCCTGGCGGTACCGGGGGCCCTGCACTGATGGCGCTGTATGCCGTCGGCGATCTGCAGGGCTGCCTCGAGCCCCTGCAATGCTTGTTGCAGAAGGTCAATTTCAATCCGCAGATCGACCGTCTGTGGCTGGTTGGCGACCTGGTGAACCGCGGCCCACAGTCGCTGGAAACCCTGCGTTTCCTCTATGGCATGCGCCAGTCCGTGACCTGTGTGCTGGGCAACCATGACCTGCACCTGCTGGCGGTGGCCTACAACATCGAGCGCCTGAAAAAGGCCGATACACTGCGCGAGATCATCGAGGCCCCCGACTGCGACCAACTGATCGACTGGCTGCGCCAGCAGAAGCTGATGCACTACGACCCCGTGCGCGACGTGGCCATGGTCCACGCCGGCCTGCCGCCGCAATGGAGCATCCGCAAAGCGCTCAAGCGTGCCGCCGAAGTCGAGGCGGTGCTGCGCGACGACGATGCCCTGCCGCTGTTTCTCGACGGTATGTACGGCAACGAGCCCACCCGCTGGAGTGGCAAGCTCAAGGGCATCGAGCGCCTGCGGGTCATCACCAACTGCCTGACCCGCCTGCGCTTCTGCACCGCCGACGGCACCCTCGACCTCAAGAGCAAGGAAGGCGTCGGCACCGCCCCCAGTGGCTATGCCCCCTGGTTCAGCTGGCCCCAACGCAAGAGCCGTGGCCAACGCATCCTGTTCGGTCACTGGGCCGCCCTCGAGGGCAATTGCAAGGAACCCGGCGTCATCGCCCTCGACAGCGGCTGTGTCTGGGGCGGCAAGATGACCCTGCTGAACGTCGACAGCGGCGAAATGCACCGCTGCGCCTGCAGCCGCCCCGCCAACCTGAAGAGCTGAGAACGACCATGAGCGACTTTCAACGCATCGCCCCTGAACAGGCCCGCCCTCTTCTGCAGCAGGGCGCTCAACTGGTGGACATCCGCGATCCCCAGAGCTTTGCCGCCGGTCACATGATTGGCGCCGTGCATCTGGACAACCACTCGCTGCCGGACTTCATTGCCGGCGCCGACTTCGACAAGCCGCTGGTGGTGGTCTGCTACCACGGCAACTCCAGTCAGAGCGCCGCCGCTTATCTGGCCCATCAGGGCTTCAGCGAGGTCTACAGCCTGGATGGCGGCTTCGAGTTGTGGCGCAGCCTCTACCCGCAGGACACGGCGCAAAGCCCCGCCGAATAATTTTCCGCCATGCCCAGCCCGCGGCCTGCGCGGGCTTAGCCTTCTTGTTACAAAGCCGCTCGCCCTTGCGGCCTTGACCCTCGCCAAAGCGAACTATCCTTAGCCTCAGGCCATCCAAAACAGCGGAGAGCCGGCACACCGGTTCCGGGGCCTTCGGCAGCGACTTTAGGTGTTCTGGGGGATGTTCATCGGTCACGCCCGTGGCCGCCCGCCTGCACCCGCCCGATACCCCGAGCCGGCTCCAGTCAGCGAGCGAGGTGAGGTCATGAGCATCTTCAGCCACTTCCAGCAACGTTTCGAGTCGACCCGGCAGGAAGAGATTTCCCTGCAGGAGTACCTGGAAATCTGCAAGCAGGACCGCAGTGCCTATGCCACGGCGGCCGAACGCATGCTGATGGCCATCGGCGAGCCGGAACTCTTCGACACCGCCCACGACCCGCGGCTGTCGCGGATCTTCTCCAACAAGGTGATCCGCCGCTATCCGGCCTTCGCCGACTTCCATGGCATGGAGGAATGCATCGA
>CALMID010000071.1 GCA_937863915.1 uncultured Pseudomonas sp. | reverse complement strand
CCGGCGGGATTCGAACCCACGACCCCTGCCTTCGGAGGGCAGTACTCTATCCAGCTGAGCTACGGATGCGTTGCGGGCCGCCATGATACGCATCCCGGCGGCGCGAGTCCATGCCGAGTTATAAGCGTTGTGGATATCGAACGAAAACCCTCTAGGTCGGAGCGAATAGAACGAAAGAATTCTACTAAAGTATGAAAACGTTAATTTTATCGAACAGGCTATTGCCCTTTTGTTCTGACGGCCCTAGGATTCGTTTGAGATTTCAAACGCTCGTGACCGTCTGACTGAACACGGCGTCTTTACTAGCTGACCACGTGGTCGAGCCCAAGAACAACAAGCGATTTCGGCGCCTTCGGCGACGTGAAGGAGACCCTCCATGCAACTCAAGAACCCGCAGCTGTTCCGTCAGCAGGCCTATATCGACGGTCAGTGGCTGGACGCCGATAGCGGCCAGACCATCGCCGTGAACAACCCGGCGACCGGCGAGATCATCGGTAACGTGCCGAAGATGGGCCGCGCCGAGACGCGCCGCGCCATTGAGGCTGCCGAGAAGGCCCTGCCGGCCTGGAGCGCGCTGACCGCCAAGGAGCGCGCCACCAAGCTGCGCCGCTGGTTCGAGCTGATGATGGAAAACCAGGACGACCTCGGCCGCCTGATGACCATCGAGCAGGGCAAGCCGCTGGCCGAAGCCAAGGGCGAAATCGCCTACGCCGCCTCTTTCCTTGAGTGGTTCGCCGAAGAAGCCAAGCGCATCTATGGCGACACCATTCCCGGGCATCAGCCGGACAAGCGCATCATCGTGCTCAAGCAGCCGATCGGCGTGACTGCGGCGATTACCCCGTGGAACTTCCCCTCCGCGATGATCACCCGTAAAGCTGGCCCGGCCCTGGCCGCTGGCTGCACCATGGTGCTCAAGCCTGCTTCGCAGACTCCGTATTCCGCCCTGGCTCTGGCCGCGCTGGCCGAGCAGGCTGGGATTCCGGCTGGCGTGTTCAGCGTGGTGACCGGCAGCGCCGGCGAAGTCGGTGGCGAGCTGACCAGCAACCCGATCGTGCGCAAGCTGACCTTCACCGGCTCCACCGAAATCGGTCGCCAGCTGATGGCCGAGTGCGCCCAGGACATCAAGAAAGTGTCTCTGGAGCTGGGTGGCAACGCGCCGTTCATCGTCTTCGACGACGCCGACCTGGATGCCGCCGTGGAAGGTGCGCTGATCTCCAAGTACCGCAACAACGGCCAGACCTGCGTGTGCGCCAACCGCCTGTACATCCAGGACGGTGTGTACGATGCCTTCGTCGACAAGCTGAAAGCCGCCGTGGCCAAGCTGAAGATCGGCAACGGTCTGGAAGACGGCACCACCACCGGCCCGCTGATCGACAACAAGGCCGTGGCCAAGGTCCAGGAACACATCGAGGACGCCCTGAGCAAAGGCGCCAAGCTGGTGGCCGGCGGCAAGCCGCACGCGCTCGGTGGCAGCTTCTTCGAACCGACCATTCTGGTCGACGTACCGAACAACGCCGCGGTGGCCAAGGAAGAGACCTTCGGCCCGGTGGCGCCGCTGTTCCGCTTCAAGGACGAGGCCGAAGTGATCGCCATGTCCAACGATACCGAGTTCGGCCTGGCCTCCTACTTCTATGCCCGCGACCTGGGTCGCGTGTTCCGCGTGGCGGAAAAGCTGGAGTACGGCATGGTCGGTATCAACACCGGGGTGATTTCCACCGAAGTGGCGCCGTTTGGCGGCGTGAAGGCTTCCGGTCTGGGTCGTGAAGGTTCCAAGTACGGCATCGAGGACTACCTTGAGCTGAAGTACCTGTGCCTCGGCGGTATCTGAGTTAACTGATTTTCCGTGGGTGTCGGGTGGCAGGCAGGAGTCGTAGCCACCCGGCGTCAGCGTTTCCGGTGGTGGCACCGGCGAACCCTGTCGACGGCCCGGCAGACTGAGTGCAGTTCGATCATCGTACGCTGCGCTCTGTTCAGGCCCCCGTCATCATCCTTGGACCAAGTCGCTTGATAGTGCGGCTGATGAGGACACCATGAGCAAGACCAACGAATCCATCCTGCAACGCCGTGCCGCCGCTGTTCCGCGTGGCGTGGGCCAGATCCACCCGATCGTCGCCGAGCGCGCCGAGAACGCCACCGTGTGGGACGTCGAGGGCCGCGAGTTCATCGACTTCGCCGGCGGTATCGCCGTACTCAACACCGGCCACCTGCACCCGAAAGTGGTTGCCGCCGTTCAGGAGCAGCTGACCAAGCTGTCGCACACCTGCTTCCAGGTGCTGGCCTATGAGCCCTACATCGAGCTGTGCGAAGAAATCGCCAAGCGCGTGCCAGGCAACTTCGCCAAGAAGACCCTGCTGGTCACCTCTGGCTCCGAAGCGGTCGAGAACGCCGTGAAGATTGCCCGTGCCGCCACTGGCCGCGCCGGCGTGATCGCCTTCACCGGCGCCTACCACGGCCGCACCATGATGACCCTGAGCCTGACCGGCAAAGTGGTTCCGTACTCCGCGGGCATGGGCCTGATGCCGGGCGGCGTGTTCCGTGCTCTGGCACCGTGCGAACTGCACGGCATCAGCGAAGACGAGTCGATCGCCAGCATCGAGCGCATCTTCAAGAACGATGCGCAGCCGCGTGACATCGCCGCCATCATCATCGAGCCGGTACAGGGCGAAGGTGGTTTCTACGTCAACTCGCCGGCCTTCATGAAGCGCCTGCGCGCCCTGTGCGACGAGCACGGCATTATGCTGATCGCCGACGAAGTGCAGACCGGCGCTGGTCGCACCGGTACCTTCTTCGCCACCGAGCAGCTGGGCATCGTTCCGGACCTGACCACCTTCGCCAAGTCGGTTGGCGGTGGCTTCCCGATCTCCGGCGTATGCGGCAAGGCCGAAATCATGGACGCCATCGCTCCGGGCGGCCTGGGCGGCACCTATGCCGGCAGCCCGATTGCCTGCGCCGCGGCCCTGGCCGTGCTGAAAGTGTTCGACGAAGAGAAGCTGCTGGAGCGTTCGCAAGCCGTGGGCGAGAAGCTCAAGGCTGGCCTGCGCGACATCGCGGCCAAGCACAAGGTTATCGGTGACGTGCGCGGCCTGGGTTCGATGGTCGCCATCGAACTGTTCGAGAACGGCGATCACGACAAGCCAGCCGCCGAGCTGGTGGGCAAGATCGTGGCCCGTGCTCGCGACAAGGGCCTGATCCTGCTGTCGTGCGGCACCTACTACAACGTCATCCGCTTCCTGATGCCGGTCACCATCCCCGATGCCCAGCTGGAAAAGGGCATTGCCATCGTCGCCGAGTGCTTCGACGAACTGGCGTAAGCATGCAGTAAATTCGCCTGTGGGCTCACCAGCCAGGCGTCTCCTCTAGGCCCGCGCAAGCGGGCCTTTTTTATGCCTGCGATTCAGGCGGCCGCATCGGCTTCCATCTTGCTGCGCATGCGCGCCGCATCGCTGGCGAAGCAGCGCGAGGCCTGCAGCAGGGCGAGCATGGTCAGCAGCAGCGCGACCGGAATCAGCAACAGGGCATCGTGCAGGCCCACGGCCTTGAAGGCTTCGCTCATCTCGGCCGCGCCGGCGGCGGCTTGGGCAGCCCGGGCAAAGTGATCGGACAGACCTCCCACCACCACCGGGCCAAGGCCACCGCCGAGCAGGTACAGGCCGGCAAAGAACAGGGCCATGGCGGTGGCGCGCAGGCGTGGCTCGACCACATCCTGGATTGCCGTATAGACGCAGGTGTAGAAGTTATAGGAGAACAGCCAGCCCAGGCTGAATACGCCGACGAACACGGCGATCTCGATGCGTCCGGCAAGCAGCGGGTAGGCGGTGCACAGCGCTGCGATCAGCATGCTCACCGTGCCCAGCAGCAGGCGGCCGCGTGGCGAGCGCAGGTGGGCCTTGTCTGCCAGCCAGCCGCCGGCAGTCAGGCCGATCAGCCCGGTAAGGCCCACCATGATGCCGACGGCGACTGCGGCCTCCTGCAGCGGCAGGCCGAAGTAGCGCTGCAGCATCGGCACCATGAACGAATTGCAGGCATAGGAGGCGAAGTTGTAGGCCAGCCCGGCCAGGGTCAGCCACCAGAAGGTGCGGATCGCCAGGACCTTGCGCAGCGGCTGCTGCACCGGGCTCTGCTGCACCCTGACGCTCTCCGCGGCGCCGCGTGCCGGCTCGCGTATAAAGAACATGAACACCGCTAGCAGCAGGCCGGGGACGGCGGCGATGAAGAATGGCGCCCGCCAGCTGCCGAAGGCCTGGACCATGGCGCCGATGGTGAAATACGCCAGCAGCAGGCCCAGCGGCAGGCCGAGCATGAAGATCCCCATGGCCCGTGCACGCTTGCTGGCCGGGAACAGATCACCGATCAGCGAGTTGGCTGCCGGCGCGTAGCTGGCTTCGCCGATACCCACCCCCATGCGGATCAGCAGGAAGCTCCAGAAACTTCCGGCCATGCCGTTCAGTGCGGTCAGGCCGCTCCAGACCGTCAGGCCCCAGCCCATGATCTTGCGCCGCGAGCCGGTGTCGGCCATGCGCCCCAGCGGTACACCGGCGATGGCGTAGACCAGGGTGAAGGCGGTGCCGAGCAGGCCGATCTGCAGGTCGGAGAGGCTCCATTCCAGGCGGATCGGTTCCATCACAATGGCGGGAATGGTGCGGTCGAAGAAGTTGAACAGATTGGCCAGGAACAGCAGAAAGAGAATGCGCCAGGCGTTGCTCGCTTGGGTGGATGGCTGCATGAGGTGCGCTCGCTTGTTCTTATCGGATGAGGCTTGAGCCACTGTACGGAGCGAGCGCGTGGCTGTCTGCCCCCATCAATGGCGCTGATAGGGGGCGATGCGGTCATTCGGCTTCTTGACCTATCAGGTTGAGGGCAGCTGCTTCAGCCGCGCGTTCAAGCGCTGGAGTGGCCTGTCACCCAGTCAGTACCGGGCGCAGCGTTTAGCCTGAGTGTTGGGCCAGTTCGCTGAGCAGCTGGTTGACCTGCATGCTGCCCTGCTCCATCTCCTGCACGCACCGCAGCACCTTGTTCCAGTCCTTGCTCTGCGCTGCATGCAGGGCCTCGTGAGCGGCCTCATGCACGTTGCGATGCGGCTGCTCCAGCTGCTGATAGCTGCGCGCGCGACCATACAGTGCCTGGGTGGCACTGTTCTGGTACCACTGGCCAAGACGACAGCTGTGGTGGTCACTGAGCTGGGTATTGCTGTCGTGCTGGAACAGGCGCTGATAGACGGTGAGCTTGAACAGCAGGTGGTCGAGCTTGACCGCCTCGCAGAAGGAACCGAGGGCGATGCCCTCGATCAGCTGGCTCATGTGCTCGCCGAGCACCACCATTTCGTCCAGGGTCTCGGCCGAGCTGGAGACATCGCCGGCCAGGCGTGATGCCTCTTCGGAGAGGGTGCCGATGGAGCGGCTGGCGGTTTCGGTTTCCTGGTTGATCGAGCCGACCAGCTGGCTGATTTCCTGGGTGGCCTGGGAGGTACGCTGGGCCAGTGCACGTACTTCGTCGGCGACCACGGCAAAACCACGGCCCTGCTCACCGGCACGCGCTGCCTCGATGGCGGCGTTGAGGGCCAGCAGGTTGGTCTGGTCGGAGATCGCCTTGATCAGCTCGACGATGCGACTGATCTCGCTGACCCGCTGGCGCAGCAGTTCGACGCTCTGCACGCTGCTGATGCCCTGCTCGGCCATGGTGCCGAGCGAGCTGGAAAAGCCGCTGAGCAGCGCCGAGGTCTGCTCGAACACGCCGCTGTTCTGGCGCAGTTTGTCGACCTCGCTGCGCAACTGCTCGGCCTGGCCGACGACGCCGTCGCGGGTGTGTGACAGCGAGTCTTCGAACAGCGCCAGCTTGCCGTGCAGCTGACTCTGGTAGCGGCTCAGGCCGTTGTGCTCATCCAGCTCCTGCTGGCTGGACTGCTGCAGACTGCGCAGGGCGTCGAGCTCCTGCTGCAGGGTGCGTTTTTCCTGCTCCAGTTGGCTGACTTGTTGTTGCAGCGCTTC
>CALMID010000070.1 GCA_937863915.1 uncultured Pseudomonas sp. | reverse complement strand
GAGCACCCACAGCCACTCGCCCGCGCCGGTCAGCAGACGGTGCTCATGCCGGTAAAAGGCACTGCTGCCCTGCAGGTGGCCATTCAGTTCGCGCAGCATGCCGTCACGATCCAGCGGGTGCACCCGCGCCAGCCAATCCTGGTAGGTGTGCGGCACCTCGCTGCCGGCCAGGTCCAGCATGTTGGCCCAGGCTGCCGAGCAGAACAGCTCGTCGCTGGCCAGCGTCCAGTCCCAGATGCCATCACCGCTGCCATCCAGGGCATGGCCCAGTCGCGCCGACGCCTGACGCAGCTCAGCCTCGCTCCAGCGCAGCTCCTGAGTGCGTTCGGCCACCAGTCGCAGGGCACGCTGACGCTGCCCCAGCAGCAGGCTGAGCAACATCACCAGCAGGATACTGAACAGTGCACCGGCCAACGCGACCCAGAGGAACGCCAGGGAGCGGTTAGCGGCGGTAAAGGCGGCCGTCGGGCGAATCAGCAGGTGGTAGTCGCTCAGCCCAAGGCGCAGCCCGGTCTGCCACTGCAATAGGCCATCGGCCGCCTGGCGTGAGCGATACAGCAGCTCTCCGGACTGGGCAGCCGTCAGCGCCAGGCTGAGCTGCTTGGCCCCCCGCTCACTGTGGCTCTCCAGCACCTGCGACAGACTGATCACCGCCGAGACCACGCCAAGTGCCTCACCCGCACGCAGTGCCACAGGCGGCTGACGCGCTTCGCGAAACACCGGCATGAACAGAATCACCGCCGCCGTGTCCTGCTGACTGACACCCACCGGACGCAGCAGACCGGAAGCCACCGTCTGGGCCTGGTTGACCGATTCCAGCAAGGCCGCACGCCGGGTCGGCTGCGACAGCAGGTCAAGACCGATGGGCAGGCTCGGCAGCCGCGCTGACTGGCTGTAAAGCAAGGGGTAATAGAGCTCGCGCGGGGCCGCCGGCTGCAGCCGGCCATCGCCCTGCAGATCAAGAATGCGAAAGCCCGCCCAGTCGCTGGCAGCCACCTCGCGCTCCAGCGCCTCGCGCTGACTGCCGCTGACCCGCGGAATCCACGAGTAGGCCAGTGCATCCTGCACAAAGGGCTGAACGAAGGTCGCAAACTGCTGGCGACTGACCTGCGGCTTCAGCTGCATAAAGCTGGCGAGGTTTTCCAGATTGCGCCGTTGCAGCAGCAACTGCTCCTCGATCAGCGTGCGACGCTCCTGGGCCAGATGCTCGAAGCGCTCCTGCAACTGACGCGCCTGCCCCCACCAGACGATGCTGGCCAGCAGCAGAGTCAGCAGCAAACCACCCAGCGCGACCGCCAGCAGCAACACACGCAGGGAGGCTTCGGACGGCACCGACTCACGGCTGAACAAGCGACGAATCAAGGGCATGCCAACTCCTGCAGCAAACGACCACCAGCGGCCCCGGATTTCAGTCTATGCCTCGCCCAGCGCTAAACCTTGGCCTGGATCATCCACGCGCGATGTATCTTCGGATTGCGTACGAAGTCCGGGTCCAGGGTCTGCTCGCTGATTTCCTTGACCTGGTAGCGTGCCTGCACCCCCTCATCGAGGACAAACTTGCGGAAGTTGTTGGAGAAATACAGCACCCCGCCCGGCGCCAGGCGCGCCATGGCCAGGTCGATCAGCTCGACCTGATCGCGCTGCACATCGAACACCCCTTCCATGCGCTTGGAGTTGGAGAAGGTCGGCGGGTCGATGAAGATCAGGTCGTACTCGCCGCGATCCTCCGCCAGCCACTGCATGACATTGCCCTGCTCCAGGCGCTGCTTGTCGGAGAAGCCGTTGAGCGCCAGGTTGCGCCGCGCCCAGTCCAGGTAGGTTTTCGACAGGTCGACGCTGGTGGTGCTGCGCGCGCCACCGCGGGCGGCATGCACGGTGGCGGTGGCGGTGTAGCAGAACAGGTTGAGGAAGCGCTTGCCCGCCGCCTCCTTCTGAATGCGCAAACGCAGCGGACGATGGTCGAGGAACAGCCCGGTATCCAGGTAGTCGGTGAGATTGACCAGCAGCTTGACGCCGCCCTCGCTGACTTCCATGAAGCGGCCCTGCTGATCCTGGCGCTCGTACTGCCGGGTGCCGCTCTGGCGCTCGCGGCGCTTGATCACCACCTTGTCGGAGCTGATGCCGAGTGCCACCGGAATCGCGGCCAGAGCATCGAGCAGGCGAGTCTGGGCCTTCTGCGGATCGATCGAACGCGGCGCGGCGTATTCCTGCACATGCACCCAGTCGCGGTACAGATCGACCGCCACGGCGTACTCGGGCATATCCGCATCGTACAGTCGGTAGCACTCGACGCCGGCTTTCTTCGCCCACTTGCCGAGCTGTTTGAGGTTCTTCTGCAGGCGATTGGCAAACATCTGCCCGCCCTCGGAGAGACGTGCCGGCTCGCTGGCCTGACTCGGCGCCGGCGCCTCGCCGGCCGTTTCGGCTGAACGCCGCTCACCACGCTCTCCGGTGACGAACTGATCGGCCGTGACCCTGAACAGCAGCAGCTTGCACGGCAGCGCGCCGTTCCAGAAGGCGTACTGCTTGTGGCTGCGGATGCCCATGCGCTTGCCCAGCTCGGGCGCCCCGGTGAACACCGCGGCATCCCAACCGGCGCACTGCTGACGCAGACGCTCGCCCAGGTGCTGATAGAGGTACAGGAGGCTGGCTTCATCCCCCAGGCGCTCGCCATAGGGCGGGTTGCACACCACCAAGCCGGTCTGGCCCTGGTCCGGGCGCGGCGCGAAGGTGGCCAGTTCGCCCTGATAGATTTTCACCCACTCGGCAAGGCCGGCTCGCTCGATGTTGTTGCGCGCCGGCTGGATCAGGCGCGGATCGGCCTCATAGCCGCGAATCCACAGCGGCGTCTTCGCGAGGCCGGCCGCAGCGCGCTCACGCGCCTCGTCATGGAGTTTCTTCCACAGCGCCGGCACATGGCCCAGCCAGTGGGAAAAGCCCCACTGCTCGCGCTTGAGGTTGGGCGCCAGATCGGCCGCCATCATCCCGGCCTCGATCAGGAAGGTGCCGACGCCGCACATCGGGTCGCTCAGCGCCTCACCACGGGCGGCACGCTCCGGCCAGCCGGCACGAATCAGAATGGCGGCGGCAAGGTTTTCCTTGAGCGGTGCAGCGCCCTGCTGCAGACGGTAGCCACGCTGGTGCAGGCTGTGCCCGGACAGATCCAGCGAAAGCACCAGCTCGCCACGCTCCAGGTGGGCATGCACGCGCACCTGTGGATTGAGCTTGTCGATGTCCGGACGCTGACCGAAGCGCGCCCGCAGTTGGTCAACGATAGCGTCCTTGACCTTCAGCGCACCGAAGTGGCTGTTGTCGATACCGGCACCACGGCCGCTGAACTCCACGGCCAGGCTGCCGTTGGCCGCCAGGTGCTCGCTCCAGTCCAGCGCATGCACCGCGTCATACAGGGTCTCGGCATCGCTCACCGGGGTGCGCGCCAGCACCAGCAGCACGCGGTTGGCCAGGCGCGACCACAGGCACAGGCGATAGGCCACTTCCAGGCTGCCACGCCCGCGCAGGGCCGCCGGCTGCTCGCGCACCTCCTCCAGGCCCAGGCCGCTGGCCTCTTGCGCCAACAGGGCTTCCAGGCCCTTGGGACAGGTCAGGATCAGCTCAACACTCTCGGACATGACTACGCCTTTTCAGTGGACAGACCGGGCTACTACCCGCTGTCGCCAGGACGAAAGGAAAACACCCTTCGTCGGAACTTTGATCATCGGCGGCTGCAGAGGCAGCCGCCGTTCGAAAACTCATCTGTCACCGCTTCGTCCAGTCCGGCTGCGGGTTCGGAGCCTGCACAGCGGGAAGCGGAAAAAATGCTTATGGCTATATTCCATAAGCATTAACCCTTTATGACAAATCAGTCATTCACAGGGTAGGACGCATTGTTTAGAAAACAGCTTAACCCGTCAGCGCAATGTTGCCGGGAGACATTCGCCACGCCGGCAGCGAGTGTCGAAGGCAGAACCATTCTGCCGGGTCCTCTCCGGAGGCCATAGGAGAAAACAGTCAATAATTGAGGGCAACACCCTATGAAGAGACTTAAGCGTGACCCGATGGATCGAGCTTTCATGCGCGGCTATCAGCACGGCGTCCATGGCAAATCCCGCGACTTGTGTCCTTTTACTCACCCGTCCACCCGACAGGCCTGGCTCAATGGCTGGCGCGAGGGTCGTAGCGACAACTGGGACGGCTTCACCGGCACCGCCGGCATTCACCGGTTAAACGAACTCCACGCCGTCGGTTAAAGGCTGGATCACCCGAATTCACCAAGCGCGTCCCATCCGGACGGCGGGCGCAAGCCCAGAGGGCCCCTTCTCAGGGGCCCTTTTTATTGCCTCAGCTGCGACCCGGCATGGCGGCGATAGCATCCACCGCTTCACGGATCAGCTCAGGTCCCCGGTAGATGAAGCCGGAGTAGATCTGCACCAGGCTGGCACCGGCGGCGATCTTCTCAGCCGCATGGGCGCCCTCGGTGATGCCACCGGCAGCGATGATCGGCAGACGCCCAGCCAGTTCACCGGCCAGCACCTTGACCGTGTGGGTGCTCTTCTCCCGCACCGGCGCACCGGACAGGCCGCCCGCCTCAGCGCCATGCGGCAGCCCCTCGACACCTTCGCGGCTGAGCGTGGTGTTGGTGGCAATCACCGCATCCATGCCGGTTTCCAGCAGGGCACGGGCTACCTCCACGGTTTCCTCGTCGCTCATGTCCGGAGCGATCTTGATCGCCAGCGGCACATGCCGGCCATGCTCGCGGGCCAGCTCGGCGCGGCGACTGGCCAGGGTGCCCAGCAGCTGCTTGAGCGAGTCACCGAACTGCAGGCTGCGCAGGCCCGGGGTGTTCGGCGAGCTGACGTTGACCGTGATGTAGCTGGCATGGGCGTACACCTTGTCCAGGCAGATCAGGTAATCGTCGACCGCACGCTCGACCGGGGTATCGAAATTCTTGCCGATATTGATGCCCAGCACGCCGCGGTAGCGGGTACTCTTGACCCGCTCCAGCAGATGGTCGACGCCGTGGTTGTTGAAGCCCATGCGATTGATGATCGCCGTGGCCTCTGGCAGGCGGAAAATACGCGGTTTGGGATTGCCCGGCTGCGCGCGCGGGGTCACGGTGCCGATCTCGATGAAACCAAAACCCAGCTGGGCAAAGCCGTCGATGGCATCGCCATTCTTGTCCAGGCCGGCAGCCAGCCCCACCGGATTGTCGAACTCAAGCCCCATGACCTTGACCGGCAGACGGCGCGGCGCCGGCAACAGCAGCTTGTTCAGACCCAGGCGGCCACCGGCGCCGATCAGGTCGATGGACAGCTCGTGGGAGGTTTCCGGGGCGAATTTGAACAGCAGGTGGCGGGCCAGGGTGTACATGGGAGCGGCTTCAGCGAGGCAAAGGGGCGGCGATTATAGCCGCTGCAACGCTCAGACCTGTAGTCCACCCGGTCGCGGAGCACCTGTGGCGGACAGGCGCACCAGCTCCAGCAGCTCGCCGGATGCGTTGAAATCCAGACGAAAACAGCCGTAGATACCCTCACGGGTGAGAAACGGGCGCAGGTGATGGGCCGGCAGGCTGACCTTGCGGCCATCACGACTCAACACCTGCACGCGGTTGGCCTGCCCGCGGTAGACCGCGAGAAAGCGTTCGGCCGGCAACGCCAGATCGAAAATCAGACTGGGCATCATCCCTCCTCATTGTTCCCCGGCCAGTGTGGCACAACCGCGGTGGCACTTGCTCCGTGGCGCGGCACATGCCACAAGGAGGATGCACAACGCGCGCAGCTCTGCCAAACTGGCAGCACTTGAAGATGGAGTTTCAATCTGGCATGAGCCTGTCACCCCCGACATTGTCATCACGCCTGTCTGCCCTCGCCCAGCGCCTGGGCCTGAGTGGGCGTGGTCGACTGTTGGGCCAGCGCGCACAGGAACTCCATCTGCCCTTCCAGTCGCTGCCCGCTCCGCGCGACTCGCTCTGGTGGCAACACAGCGCC
>CALMID010000069.1 GCA_937863915.1 uncultured Pseudomonas sp. | reverse complement strand
CCACGGATTCGGCAGGGCGGGGGATGTGCATCTCGCCACTCTTGACCAGGGCAATAGTGCTTTCGATCGACTCGGCCATGGAGGCGCCGAGCAGATACACCGGCACCAGCAGGATGGCAATGCTGAGCACCACCAACGCAGTAGCGGCGCGACCATCGTTGTTACCCAGGCGCGCCTTCAGCTTGCCGTGCAGCGGGTAAAGGGTGATCGCGAGGATCATCGACCATAGCATCAGGTTGAGGAAGGGCTGAAAGACCTGGTAGCAGAACATCACCAGTACGCCGATCAGGCCAGCGCGGATCAGCACATCGAGCAGATCGCGGGAGATGAATTTGTCCGCAGGGGCTGGTTTCATGGCTCTTCCTTAGCTGTGTCAGTTAGCTGCACTTTTCCGGCTTCTCCAGTCGCTCTGCAGGCAGAACCACTCCCTGGAAACATGCGGAAACGATCATGACACAGTCGCGCGCCACCGGCATATCCCAGGCGAGATAGCCGATGGCCTGGGACGCTCTAGCGCAAGGCGCTGATGGGTGGAGCTGGTTCTTCCAGTGTCGGCACTTCGATGGGCAGCGTGGTTACGCTGAAATCGGTAATCTCGATGGCACCATGGCCTTCGGCCAGCAGATGAAAGGAAAAGGCTTTGCGCGCCTTCTCGTTGGCGAAGTCGAAGCTCAGCTCCAGTGGCTGCCCCGGTTTGAGCAGTGGGAGTGATGGAATGGCCAGGCTGATATCGCGATCGTATTCCTTGGTTTTCAGCAGCAGACGGGCACCGGCTCGGTCGAGTTTGAGTGGACGAATTTTCAGGGTCACCGTGGTTCGGCTGTGGCTGGGCATTTCCAGGTATTGGGCACCGATCAGGTTATCGGCCCAGTCGTCATGGATGCTGTCCTTGAGGCGGATGCGTTCGCGGGTGGCGAACTGGTATTGCTGGCCAGCCTGCCCGCCTTGCAGTGACTGATCGAGCAGGGCGGCGCTGCGGCTGATCAGGCGGGCCTCGCGACCACGAAAGCGGCCGAGGAATTCGGCGTCCGCGGCGATGAAACCCTCGCTGCGGTAGCGTCGGCAGACCTGCTGGAAGTCGCATTCGCTGAAGGTTTCCTGGCCGTCATGCAGGCGCAGCAGTCCATTGGTGTAGGAAATCATGGGGCGTCCGCTGTCGTAGTCACGGAACAGCGAGCGGCCGATCAGGTTGCCCGGTACTGGCAGGCCGAAGTAGTCGAGCACCGATGTGGTCAGGTCGACATGGCCATAGACGCCGCCCTTGAGGGCCGGCAGGCGATCCTGTTCGGGCGCCAGGATCAGGTTCAGGCCCCAGGCCGAGGCCAGGCGCACGTTGTCGATGCCGTGGGATTCGTCGGAGGTGACGATGACCAGGGTATTTCTCAGTACCCCCATCTGCTCCAGCTGGCCGAGGAAGTTGTCGATCGCATCGTCGAGGTAGGCCACTGCGGCCTGCTTGCCGTCCGGGTAGCGCTGCAGGTACTCCTCGGGCGCCGAGTAGGGCTGATGGGTGCCGACGGTCAGCAGGGTCAGCATCCACGGTTGGCGTTGCCGGCGCAGCTGCTTGACGTAACCCAGGGCACCCTCGAAGTAGGCCTTGTCGTCCATGCCCCAGGGAAACTCCAGGTTGGGTTTGTTGCGGAACCAGTCACGCCCGAGAGTCTTCTGGAAGCCCATCTGCGGCATGATCTTGTCCTTGGCCATGAAGCGCAGCCCGGCACCTTGCAGAAAATGCGTGGAAAAACCGCGCTGACGCAGTTGTGCCGGCAGGCATTGGCGGCTGCGACTGCTGTTGTTGAGCAGCTCAACGCCTTTGGGCGTGCCTGAGTCGAGTTTGCTGTAATCGCCGCAGAGCATGGCGTACAGGCCGCGAATGGTCTGGTGGCTGTGCAGCACATAGTCCGGCGTGCTCATGCCGCGCTCGGCCCAGCTGCTCAGTTTGGGCATCAGGGGTTGGCCGCCGGGGACGTTAAGGGCGGTGCGGTTGGTGCTGATATAGGCGCCGGGAATGCCTTCCAGGGTAATGATCAGGACGTTGCGGGCCTGGCCGCGATCCGCCACCAGCTTGCGTCCGTCCAGATCCAGCTGGGTCAGGCCGCCGATGTCCGGTTCGGTTTCCGGCGTGCCATCGAGTTGTTCTTCCAGTGTCAACTGAACGCGACTGAGGCCTTCGGCCAGCCACTTGTGTGGCAGGTTGAACTGCTGCCACTGGCTGACTTCGCTGGGTTGATACCACTGGCTTGCCGCATGGCCGGTCAGCAGGGCGGCGGGCAGGGCAAGAAGCCAGTTAGGGGCGCGTTCCTGAGGCTGCGGGCGATGCAGCAGGCTGAGCAGCAGTGCCAGGAGCAGTGCGGCAGCGGTCAGGGGCTGGCTAAGGCCGCCACTGCTGCCGGCCGTCGAGTTGCCAATGAATTGTGGATCGGCCAGATAGCGCAGGTCGTTCAGCTCGGGCATGCGCCCAACCGCTTCGATCATCTCCAGGCTGCCGATCTGGCAGAGTACCCATAACAGCATCAAGGGCAGGGCGAACCAGCGCGGGCGGCCCCGGCAGAGCATGAACAGTGCCAGCCCGAAGGCGAGATCCGACAGATAGCCGTAAGGGTGCTGCCAGTTCAGACTCCAGCGACTGAGCAGGGGAATCAGCAGAAACAGGCTGGCCGGCGCCAACCAGGAATACACAGAAGACAACAGCCGGCTGCTGGGAGGATGCACGGACGCTCCGTAAAACAATGAGGGCAGTACTGGGACAGATCGGGTCAGGCAAGAGTTGCAGTGAATCGGGTGTGACACTATTTCGAAATATATCCGGTGGCACACTAAAAGATTAGCTTGGTTGCAGGATAATTAGCTCCAGTTGGATTTTTGCCTGCGCCAAGTGTGTGATGTGTGTCTGTTCCGGTCGTGAAGCGCTGCTTCATGGGCGGGCTCGGTGCGCATTGATCGTGCAACGAAAGCGGCATCAGGTCTTTTCTGCTGGGTTAGAATGCAGGCTGATCAGTTCTGGTATTTCCCATGGCAGCCATTGGCCGATACAACTCCCTGCAAGTCACCAAGTACACCGATTTCGGCCTCTATCTGGATGGCGGCGCCGACGGCGAAATTCTGTTGCCCAAGCGCTATATCCCCAAGGGTGAAGAGCTGGAGGTAGGCGATTGGCTGAATGTCTTCGTCTATCTGGATAGCGAAGATCGCCTGATCGCCACCACGCAGAAGCCCAAGGTGCAGGTTGGCGGCTTTGCCAGTCTCAAGGTTGCCGAGATCAATCGCGTGGGCCTGTTCCTTGACTGGGGCTTGCCCAAGGATCTGTTGCTGCCGCATTCGGAAGAGAAGCGCCCGCTGCAGGTTGGTGATTACTGCGTGGTGTATGTCTATCTGGATCAGCGTACGCGGCGGATCACGGCCACGGCGCGCCTGGACCGTTATCTGGACAAGACTCCGGCGCGCTATGCGCCCGGCCAGGAAGTCGATCTGCTGGTGGTGGAGCAGACGGACATGGGCTTCAAGGCCATCATCAACAATGAGCACTGGGGCCTGATCCACAACAATGAAGTATTCAAGTTCCTGCGTAGCGGCATGCGCGAGCGTGGCTTCATTCGTGAGGTGCGCGCTGATGGCAAGATCAGCCTGAGCCTGCAGCCGGTTGGGCGGGAGGCTGCCAGCAGTCTCAGTGAGCAGATCCTGGCCAAATTGCGTGAGGCGGGCGGTCAGCTGCCGCTCAGTGACAAGAGCTCGCCAGAGCAGATCAGCAGTCTGTTTGGCGTGAGCAAGGGCAATTTCAAGAAAGCCATTGGCGGCCTCTATAAACAGGGGCAGATCGTCATCGAGGCTGATGGTATCCGCCTGCCATAGGCGCCTTATATTTTCTGTCATCCTCCCGCTGTTCCACGGGGACTTATCTACGCTTAGAGATAAGTCCCCGTGGAGCATGTGTTCATGCAACCTCTGTCGTTACCCAGTCTGCTCGACTACTGGTCTGCCCAATCGCTACAGATCAATCTGGTGATTTTTCTCAATCTGCTGGGAGCCCTTTTGCTGGGGTGTCTGGTGGGTTACGAGCGCGCTTACCATGGTCGTGCCGCCGGCATGCGTACCTACGGCCTGGTGTGCATGGCGTCCTGTGCGTTGACGGTGATCGCGGGCTACTCGGTCGGCTGGTATGGCGGGCATGCCACGCCGAGTGCCATGGGTACTGACCCCACAC
>CALMID010000068.1 GCA_937863915.1 uncultured Pseudomonas sp. | reverse complement strand
ATGCAGCGCAGGAAGGTGCTCTTGCCCGAGCCGCTGGAGCCGATGATGCTGATCACGTCGCCCGCCTTGGCCGCCAGGGACACACCCTTGAGCACTTCATTGCTGCCGTAGCGCTTGTGCAGATCCTGAACTTCGAGTTTGTACATGGTTTTGACTCTCTGGAAGCGAATCAGTCGCTGAGCAAGCGACCCTGACGAATGGGAGTAGCGCCGGCGACCTTGACCAGCCACAGACCCGGCTGGGCATAACGCAGACGTTCACGGGCATAGACCACCCCGCTGGTGGTGGCGCGCACGATGCTGTGGCGATCAGCCAGGGGATCGTGCACTTCAAACAGGGCATCACCGGCCTCTACGCGGGTACCGACCGGCTGCAGGTAGCTGACGACGCCAGCATGAGGCGCCAGGGCGTACTGCGCGCCCTCGAAGGGCGTGGCGCTGCACACGTCGGCGGGCGCCTCTGGCCAGAGACCTTCGATCAGGCCCTGCCCGGCAAGGAAGGCGAGAATGGCCTCGGCCTGCGCGGCGCAGCGCTCGCCATCGGTATCGAGCATGCCGCCCCGCGCCACCGTGGTGGCCAGGCAGGCCAGCGGCAGGGGTTTGTCGGGAAAGCGACGGGCCAGACGCAGCCAGGGCGTGGAGCAGGATTCATCGAACGAACTGCCACCGGCATCCTCGCAGAGCAGGACAGCGCCGGCCTGCAGGCGTGCCGCCAGCGGCGCCAGTTGCGGCCACTGCTGCGGCAGGCTGTACAGGTGCACGGCGGCATCGAAGTCGCAGTGCAGGTCCAGCACCACATCGGCGTCACAGGCATGCTCCAGGAGCAGGCGCTGCAGGCCCTGCAATTCCGACGCCGCGGGCGGAAGGGCAGCCAGCGCCAGGCGCATCTGTTCGCGCACCAGCGCCACGTTGGCGGCCGCATCGCTGCCCAGCTGTCCGGCCAGTGCCGGAGCGATCAGGGGCTCCAGCTCGACGAAGTCACGGTTGAAGTTCTTGCCGGTGGCCAGCTCGAAACGGCCCTGATGATTGGCCAGAAACAGTTGCGCCAGGCCGATGGGATTGGCCACCGGAACCAGTTCGACCACACCGCGCAGCTTCCCGGCCGTTTCCAGCTCGGCGAGACGGCGCTTGAGTTCGACGGCCACGCGCATGCCCGGCAGCTCGTCAGCGTGCAGACTGGCCTGAATGTAGGCCTTGCGCGCCCCGCTGCCGAAGCGGAACACGCTCAGCCGGCGCTCGCTGCCCAGGCTCGCCCAGGGCAGCAGGTGGTCGATTCTCTGCATGGCCGCGCCCTCAGTGCTTGCGCGGGGCCAGGTAGGCCAGCCAGCGGTGCTCGGCCAGCCGGAACAGGCGCACCAGGATGAAGGTCAGGCCCAGATAGAACAGACCCGCCGTGATGAACGCCTCGAACGGCATGTAGTACTGCGAGTAGACCGTGCGCGCCGCGCCGGTGATGTCGACCAGCGTCACCATCGAGGCCAGGCTCGTGGTGTGCAGCATCATGATCACTTCGTTGCTGTACTGCGGCAGCGCCCGGCGCAGCGCAGAAGGCAGCAGGATGCGGCGGTAAAAGGTGAAGCGCGACATGCCCATGGCCTTGGCCGCCTCGATCTCGCCATGGGGCGTAGCCTTGAGACTGCCGGCCAGAATCTCGGCGGTGTAGGCGCTGGTATTCAGGGCGAAGGCCAGGCAGGCGCACACCGTGGCGCTGCTCAGGTAGGGCCAGAGGAAGCTGGCTCGCACGGCCTCGAACTGGGCCAGGCCGTAATAGATGAGAAACAGCTGGACCATCATCGGCGTGCCGCGGATGACGTAGGTATAGAGCCAGGCCGGGAAATTCACCGCCGCCTGTTTGGAGATGCGCATCAGCGCCAGCGGCACCGCCAGCAGCAGGCCGAATGCCAGGGAAATGGCCAGCAGCTTGAGGGTCACCAGCACGCCACTGAAGTACAGCGGCAGGCTGTCGAGAACCACGTTGTAATCGAAGATCATCATGCCGCTCCGCTTAGATTTCCACGGCCTTCACACCGGCCGAGTAGCGCTTTTCCAGATAGCGCAGGGCCAGCAGCGAGACGCTGGTGATCAACAGGTAGATGCCCGCCACCGCCAGGTAGAAGGTGAACGGCTGGTGGGTGGCATCGGCGGCATTCTTGGCCTTGAACATCATGTCCTGCAGGCCGACCACCGAGATCAGCGCGGTGGCCTTGGTCAGCACCAGCCAGTTGTTGGTGAAGCCGGGAATGGCCAGGCGGATCATCTGCGGTACCAGAATGCGGAAGAACACCTGCAGACCGCTCATACCATAGGCCTGCCCGGCCTCTCCCTGCCCCTTGGGGATGGCCATGAAGGCACCGCGGAAGGTCTCCGACAGGTAGGCGCCGTAGATGAAGCCGAGCGTACCGACACCGGCAATGAACGGGTCGATATCGATGTAATCGTCATGACCGAGCATCGGTGCCAGGCGGTTCACCATGTCCTGGCCGCCATAGAAGATCAGCAGGATCAGCACCAGATCGGGAATGCCGCGGATCACCGTGGCATAGGCGTCGCCCAGGCCGGACAGCCAGCGCAACGGAGAAATGCGAAAGGCGGCGCCCAGCAGCCCCAGGGCGATGGCCACCGCCATCGAACTCAGCGCCAGCTGCAGGGTCAGCCAGGTGCCATCGATAATCGTGGCGCCGTAACCATTGAGCATGATCAGACTTCCTCATGCAGGGCGCGGGTCGCGCCACTGGAGACATCACGCCGGCACCGGGGATCGCCCGGGTGCCGGCCTGCGCGAGCACGCGGCCCCTCCCGTGGAGGGGCCGCTGCCATTACTCGCCGTAGACGTTGAACTGGAAGTACTTGTCCTGGATGGCCTGGTACTTGCCGTTGGCGCGGATGGCGGCGATGGCGGCGTTGAATTTCTCCGCGGTGGCCTTGTCACCCTTGCGCACGGCGATACCGGCACCGTTACCGAAGTACTTCACGTCGTTGTAGTCCGGGCCCACCAGGGCAAAGCCCTTGCCGGCGTCGGTCTTGAGGAAGCCATCGTCGATGTTGACCACATCGGCCAGGGTGGCATCGACGCGGCCGGCAGCCAGGTCGAGGAAGATCTCGTTCTGCGAGCTGTAACGCACCACTTCGATACCGGCCGGGGTGAACTGCTCGGTGGCAAAGCGATCGTAGATCGAGGAGCGCTGTACGCCGACTTTCTTGCCCTTGAGGTCCACCAGCGGGTCGTTGATCACGGTGCCGGCCTTCATCGCCAGCTTGGCCGGGGTGTGGTAGTACTTGTCGGTGAAGTCCACCGACTTCAGCCGGTCTTCGGTGATGCTCAGCGACGACAGCACGGCGTCGAACTTGCGCACCTTGAGCGCCGGGATCAGGCCATCGAACTCCTGCTCGATCCACTGGCACTTGACCTTCATCTCTTCGCACAGGGCGTTGCCGATGTCGTAGTCGAAACCGGTGATGGCGCCTTCCGGCGTTTTCATGGCAAAGGGTGGGTAGGCGGCTTCAATGCCAATGCGCAGCGGCTTGTCGTCAGCCTGTGCCAGGGGGGCCAGCAGGGCCATGGTCAGTGCGCCGAGCAGTGCAATCTTTTTCATCTTGTGACTCCCGAAATAGGAATGAGCGATTGGCAGTTGAAGCGTGTTCGTCATCTGGCCAGTGTAGAAAGTATCGTCAGCCCTGCCTGCGCAACGCGCAGGCATCAGCCGCCAGGACGGTGCCGGGCATTCTAGCGACGGTGCAAAGGGGGTTATTTCCTGGATGCGACAACAAATTACAGAAGGCAGGTACGGCGCGGGATAGACCCTTGACAGGGCAGGCGAAAAATGACCGAGCGGACAGATTTCAAAACCTGTTAATCATTCAATTACCAAGCCAACTTGATCCGACTGACGGTAAGCCCCGCCGCAGAGCCCTGCCACCATCAACCCGATCAACCACTGGCGAGTGCCAGGGCCCCATTTGCGGGCACGGCGTTACCGCAACGCGTTACCCCGCCCTAAACTGCAGCACATCAATCTGCGCCCGAGCTGCCCGCCATGCTGATCACCGAGCTGAACCTTGCCCTGCCCGCCTGGCTACGCCAGCAACTGAGCACTCCACCCGCGTCGCTGCCAGACACCGAGCAGCGCATGGCCTGGGTGCTGCAACTGGCCCGGCAGAATATCCGCGCCGGCACCGGCGGCCCCTTCGCGGCGGCCGTCTTCGACGCTGAAGGCCAACTGATCGCGGCCGGGGTCAATCTGGTGCTGAGCAGCGGCCTGTCCTGTGCCCATGCCGAGATGGTCGCCCTGTCACTGGCTGAACGACAGCTGCAGCACTTCGACCTGAGTGGCCGCCAGCTGCAACTGGTCTCCAGCGCCGAACCCTGCGTGATGTGCCTGGGTGCCGTGCACTGGGCCGGGGTCAGTGAACTGGTGTATGCCGCCTGCGACGAGGATGTACGGGCCATCGGCTTCGACGAGGGCTACAAGCCGCAGGACTGGGCGGCCGCCCTGCGCGGCCACGGCATGCGCGTCGTACCGGGCGTGCTGCGCGAAGAAGGTCGCGCCGTGCTCAGCGAATACCGCACCCATGGCGGCGCGATCTACAACGCCGGCATGGAAGCGCCCTAGGCCAAAAAGAACAAGGCCCGCACGACGGTAGTCGAGCGGGCCGAGTAGACGCCCCGGCTTGTGGCTGGGGCGCTGCGGTCAAGAGAGGCTTACGCCGCCTGCATGCCGCGATGAGTGTCGATCAGGTGTTGCACCACACTGGGGTCGGCCAGGGTGGAAATGTCGCCGAGCGAGTCGTATTCGGCGACGGCGATCTTGCGCAGGATGCGGCGCATGATCTTGCCCGAGCGGGTCTTCGGTAGTCCCGGAGCCCACTGGATGACATCGGGCGAGGCGATCGGACCGATCTCCTTGCGTACCCAGTTGCGCAGTTCCTGACGCAGCGCTTCGCTGGGCTCTTCGCCGCTGTTCAGGGTGACGTAGACATAGATGCCCTGGCCCTTGATGTCGTGCGGCATGCCGACCACGGCAGCCTCGGCGACTTTCGGGTGAGCAACCATGGCGCTTTCGATTTCCGCAGTACCCATGCGGTGGCCGGAGACGTTCAGCACGTCATCCACGCGACCGGTGATCCAGTAGTAGCCGTCCTCGTCGCGACGGGCGCCGTCACCGGTGAAGTACATGCCCTTGAAGGTCTTGAAGTAGGTGTCGACGTAGCGGTCGTGGTCGCCGTACAGGGTACGGGCCTGGCCCGGCCAGGAGTCGATGATCACCAGGTTGCCCTCGGTGGCGCCGTCGAGCAGGTTGCCCAGGTTGTCCACCAGTGCCGGCTGCACGCCGAAGAACGGACGGGTGGCCGAGCCCGGCTTGAGCGCGGTGGCGCCCGGCAGCGGGCTGATCAGGATGCCGCCGGTTTCGGTCTGCCACCAGGTGTCGACGATCGGGCAGCGGCCCTGACCCACGGCATCGTAGTACCAGTGCCAGGCTTCCGGGTTGATCGGTTCACCCACCGACCCGAGCAGGCGCAGGCTGGAACCGTCGGCACCATCCACCGCCGCGCGTCCTTCGG
>CALMID010000067.1 GCA_937863915.1 uncultured Pseudomonas sp. | reverse complement strand
GGCCGGAGGACCTGGACTACAGCGGCAAGCGCGTGCTGGTGATCGGCAGTGGCGCCACCGCCGTGACCCTGGTGCCGGCCATGACCGACAAGGCCGCCCACGTGACCATGCTGCAGCGCACGCCCAGCTATGTGCTCACCGTGCCGCAGCAGGACCCGATCGCCAAGTTGCTGCGCAAGTGGTTTCCCACCGAGCGCGCCTACGCCATGACGCGCAAGAAGAACATCCTGCTGGCGCGCTGGATCTGGCTGCTGTGCCAGAAGTTCCCGAACTTCTCCCGCCGGCTGATCCGCTTCTTCACCAAGCTCAGCCTGCCCAAGGACTACCCGGTGGATGAGCATTTCAACCCACCCTACAACCCCTGGGACCAGCGCCTGTGCGCGGTGCCCGACGGCGACCTGTTCAAGCGTCTGGCCGATGGCAGCGCCTCGATCGTCACCGACCGTATCCGTACCTTCACCCCGCGCGGCGTGGCGTTGCAGTCCGGTCGAGAGCTGGAGGCGGACATCGTCGTCACCGCCACCGGCCTCAACCTGCAGCTGTTCGGCGGCATGCAGATCACGGTGGATGGTGAGCCGGTGGACTTCTCCCGCAAGGTGGCCTTCAAGGGCATGATGCTCGACGGCGTACCCAACTTTGCCTTCGCGGTCGGCTACACCAACTCTTCCTGGACGCTCAAGGTCGGCCTGCTCTGCGAGCACTTCTGCCGTCTGGTCAAGCACACCGAACAGCGCGGCCAGGCCTTCTGCTACGCGCAACTGCCCAGCCCCGACATGCCCACCCGCCCGCTGCTCGACTTCGGCGCCGGCTACGTGCAGCGCGCCCTGCCGATGCTGCCGCGTCAGGGCATGGAGTCGCCCTGGCTGATGTCGATGAACTACCTGCACGACGCCAAGGTGCTGCGCGAGGGCCCGGTCACCGACCCCAACCTGCGCTTCGCCAAGGCCGGCACGCGCATTGCCGCCAGCGATGCGGCCAATCCCCAGCTCGCGCCGGCCTGAAGCCGGACACAGCCCTTATTGGTCAGGACAACAACAATGAAAAATTTTGCCAACAAGGTCATCGTCATCACCGGCGCCGGTTCCGGCATGGGCCGCGCCTATGCTCTGGAATTTGCCCGCCTCGGCGCCCGTCTGGCGCTGAATGACTACGACGCGGCGGGTCTGGCCGAAACCGAACGGCTGCTGGAAGGCTCGCAGGCCGCGGCCGTGTTCAGCCAGGCCTTTGACGTCGGCGACCGCGACGCCATGTATGCCTTCGCCCTGGCCGCGCAGCAGGCGCTCGGCAATGCCCACGTGGTGATCAACAACGCCGGCGTCGGCGGTGGCGGTCAGCCGGTGTGGGCCATGGAAGACCAGGACTACGAGCGCACCCTGCGCATCAACTTCTTCGGCGTGGTGCATGGCACCCGCGCTTTCCTGCCTCAGCTGCTGGCCAACGGCGAAGGCGCCATCGTCAACGTCTCCAGCATCTTCGGTCTGGTCGGCACACCCAATGCCTCGGACTACTGCGCGGCCAAATTCGCCGTGCGCGGCTTCACCGAGTCGCTGATGGTCGAGCTGCAGGAAAGTCCGATCTCGGTGCACCTGCTGCATCCCGGCGGCATCAACACCAACATCGCCAAGGACTCGCCCAACGGCGAGGCCTTCACCCGCCAGTTTCTCAAGACCGATCCTGCCGACGTGGTGCGCGAGGTGATCCGCTGCATCGGCAGCGGCAAGCAGCGCATCGTCATCGGCCATCAGTCACGGCCGGTCTGGCTGGCTTCCTGGGCGATGTCGCTGGAGCGGCGCAACCGCCTGCTCTACCGCATGCTCGGCAGCATGCTCGACCCCCGCCAGTACGAGCTGGTGCGCCGCCGTCCCTCCTGATTGACGAACGAGAGTCCGCCCGATGAACAGCAGAAACAACGATCCCGAGCGCATCGTCCCGCGCGAGAACATCGACTTCGGCCTGGATGCCAGCATCCCGCGTTACTGGTACGACAATGACCCGTACAAGACCCGCGTGATGGACGGCATGCAGCTGTACTTCCCGGATGGCGAGCGCTACTTCATCACCAGCGTGCGGCCCTACCGCGAGCGGATCACCGACCCCGTGCTGGCCCGCCACGTGAAGGACTTCATCCGCCAGGAAGGCCAGCACGGCATCGCCCACACCCGTTTCAACCAGCTGCTGCGCGAGCAGGGCCTGCCGGTAGAAGAGATGCTGGCCCTGCAGTGCGAGCGCAACGCCTACTGGCTGAACCACTACTCGGCCGACTTCAACCTGGCACTGACCGCCGCCTTCGAGCACTTCACCGCCCTGCTGGCCGAAGCTTTCTTCAGCCGCAAGGAAGTCATGGCGGGTGCCGACCCGAGGGTCAAGGCGCTGTTCGCCTGGCACGCCATCGAGGAAATGGAGCACAAGGCGGTGGTCTTCAACGTCATGACCACGGTGGCCCGCGTCGGCTACTTCAAGCGCTGCGCGGCCATGCTCTACGCCACCTGGCAGATGACCTACGAGACCTACCGCAGCACCGACGTGCTGCTCAAGGCCGACGGCTTCGGCTGGCTGGCGCGCAAGCGCATGTTCATCAGCCACCTGCCCTGGATGTACGGACGCAAGGGCATATTCAGCTGCTTCACCGGCAAGATCATCGAGTACCTCAAGCCCGGTTTTCACCCCGACGACATCCCGGTGGTGCACAACTACCCGCACTGGATCGAGGCCTACAGCCAGAGCGGCGACCCGGGCAAGGCCTGCGAGGCGATGCTGGCAGCGGCCCACTGACCACCTCGCGGTAGTCCAGGGTGCGGGCCTTCCACCCGAAACAGGACTTGCTGATCCTCGCCGGCCGGTGAATGCCTGCCGGCCGCCGGGTTTGACCCTGTCGCCGGGAATGGCCACCGCCATGGTGCTGCGCGCGGCCACGCTGCTGGGGCGACGCCAGATCGCGAATGTAATCCGGGCTGGGCACGGTTGCCTAAGCGCAGGCAACAGGCGAGGATCGCGTGGTTTTCTCTGCGCACATCAGGAGCCCGCATGAATCCCCATCTCGCCCCCGTCGATCCGGCCAAGGCCTACCGGCTGGTCAACCATGGCCCGACCGTGCTGGTGTCCGCCCGCCATGCCGGGGTGGACAACGTGATGGCCGCGGCCTGGTGCTGCGCGCTGGATTTCGATCCGCCCAAACTGACAGTGGTGCTGGACAAGAGCACCCGCACCCGCGAGCTGATCGAGGGCAGCGGCCGCTTCGCCGTGCAGGTGCCGACCGTGGCGCAGCTGCAGCTGGTCAACGCCGTCGGCAACCACAGCCTGCGCGAGGCGCCGGACAAGCTGGCCCAGGCCGGCGTCGAGCTGTTTCTGCTGCCCGGCGAGGATGTCCCCCTCGTGGATGGCTGCTCGGCCTGGCTGATATGCGATCTGATCAACGAGCCGCATAACCAGGACAGCTACGACCTGTTCATCGGTCAGGTGGTTGCTGCCTGGGCCGACGACAGGGTTTTCCGCGACGGTCGCTGGCACTTCGAGGACGCCGATCCGGCCTGGCGCAGCCTGCACCATGTAGCCGGCGGGCATTTCTATGCCATCGGCGAGGCCCTCAAGGCTTAGACGCTTCCACCTCAGCCTTCTCTCCCGTCTGCCAGCCGCCGCCAAGGGCGGTGATTAGCTGGGCACTGGCCAGCAGGCGGTTGCCTTTGAGGCTCAGCCAGTTGCGTTCGCTATCCAGCGCGCTGGCCTGCAGGCTGACCACCGCGTTGTAGTCCACGGTGCCGGCCTTGTACTGGTTCTCCACCAGACGCAGGGCCTCGCGCGCCGACTCCAGGGCCAGTTCGCGGGCCGCCAGCTCGCGGCTGTAGACATCCAGCTGCACCAGATAATCCTCGACCTCCCGGAAACCCGTCAGCACCGTCTGCCGGTAATCGGCCACGCTGATGTCATAGGCCGCTTCGGCCTGCTCGACTTGGGAGCGGATCAGCCCGCCATCGAACAGTACCGTGGCGAAGCTCGGGCCGATCGACCAGAAGCGGTTGGGCAGGCTGAACCAGCCGTCCAGCGCGCCATTGCGGTAACCACCGGTGGCGCTCAGGGTCAGGTCCGGGTACCAGGCGGCCTCGGCCACACCGATCTGCGCATTGGCGCTCATCACCCGGCGCTCGGCGGCGGCGATGTCCGGGCGACGCTCCAGCAGACGTGACGGCACGCTGGCCGGTACACCCGGCAATTCCGGCACGCCGGCGCGCGGTGCCAGGCTCAGCTCGCTGGGCGCCACGCCGATCAGCACGGCGATGGCATGTTCGAACTGGGCCCGCTGGTATTCGAGGTCGATCAGCTGCGCGCGCGTGCCGTGCAGCTGGCTTTGTGCCTGGCTGACATCCGACTTGGGGACGATGCCGGCGTTGTACTGGTTCTGCGTCAGCTTCAGCGAACGCTCGTAGGCCGCCAGCGTGGCTTCCAGCAGGCGTTTCTGTTCATCCAGCACGCGCAGCTGCAGGTAGTTCTGCACCAGCTGGCTCTGCTGGCTCAGGCGCACGGCGGCGAGGTCGGCCGCACTGGCCGCAAGGCTGGCCTGATCGGCCTCCAGCTGGCGACGCAGCTTGCCCCACAGGTCCAGCTCCCAGCTCACGCCCAGGCTGGCCTCGTAGGTCTTGGACACCGAGGCGGCGTTGGCACCACTGACACTCACCCCTTCGGTGGTGCCGATGGTGCTGCTGCCACCACCCTGCCCCGCGCGGCTGACGCCGGTGTTCAGATTGATCTGCGGCAGGAAACCGGCCCGCGCGCCGCGCACGATGGCTTGCGCCTGGCGGTAACTGGCAGCGGCGCTGGCCAGGCTCTGGTTGTTGGCGTTGAGGCGTTCGATCAGGGCGTTGAGCTCGGCATCGCCATACAGGCTCCACCAGTCCTCCGGCATCTGCGCGGCCGGCTCGGCCACCTTCCAGCCGGCCACCTGTTTGAACGACTCGGGCGTGTTGAGTGCTGGCGCCTGGTAATCCGGGCCGACGGTGCAGGCGCTCAGCAACAGGCTGAGGGCGATGAAGCTGAGACGATGACTTTGGCGGTTCATAGCGGCGTTTCCAGGGCGGCATCGCTGCGGACGCCGCGCCATTGATTGAAGCGATGACGCAGGCGGTCGAGGGTCAGGTAGACCACCGGCGTTGTGTAAAGCGTGAGGATCTGACTGAGGATCAGCCCGCCGACGATGGTCAGGCCCAGCGGCTGGCGCATCTCCGCCCCCTCGGCGCCGCCGATCAGCAGCGGCACGGCTCCGAGAATGGCGGCCAGGGTGGTCATCAGAATCGGCCGGAAGCGCAGCAGGCAGGCCTCGCGGATCGAGTCCAGCGGGCTCATGCCCTGCTGGCGTTCCAGCTGCAGGGCCAGGTCGATCATCAGGATGGCGTTCTTCTTCACGATGCCGATCAGGAGGAACAGCCCGAGCAGGGAAATCAGGCTGAACTCGCCCCCGACCAGCAGGATCGCCAGCAGCGCGCCGACCCCGGCCGAAGGCAGCGTGGAGAGAATGGTCAGCGGATGGATGTAGCTCTCGTAGAGGATGCCCAGCACGATGTACACCACC
>CALMID010000066.1 GCA_937863915.1 uncultured Pseudomonas sp. | reverse complement strand
GATCGTCGGCGCCTACCTCAACTGGCTGTTCGTCGCCGGCCGCCTGCGCGTGCAGACCGAGCACAACGGCAACGCCCTGACCCTGCCGGATTACTTCACCACCCGTTTCGAGGACAACAGCCGCATCCTGCGCATCTTCTCGGCGCTGGTGATTCTGGTGTTCTTCACCATCTACTGCGCCTCCGGTGTGGTGGCCGGTGCGCGCCTGTTCGAGAGCACCTTCGGCATGAGCTACGAGACCGCCCTGTGGGCCGGTGCCGCGGCGACCATCGCCTACACCTTCATCGGCGGCTTCCTCGCGGTGAGCTGGACCGACACCGTGCAGGCCACCCTGATGATCTTCGCCCTGATCCTCACCCCGGTGGTGGTGATGCTGGCCACCGGCGGCGTCGAGCCGACCTTCACCGCCATCGAGGCGGTCGACCCGAGCCACTTCGACATGCTCAAGGGCGCCACCTTCGTCGGCGTGATCTCGCTGATGGCCTGGGGCCTGGGCTACTTCGGCCAGCCGCACATCCTGGCGCGCTTCATGGCCGCCGAGTCGGTCAAGGCCATTCCGGCTGCCCGCCGCATCTCCATGACCTGGATGATCCTCTGCCTGGGCGGCGCCGTGGCCGTGGGCTTCTTCGGCATCGCCTACTTCTCCGCCCATCCGGAGCTGGCCGGCGCGGTCAGGGAGAACCCCGAGCGCGTGTTCATCGAACTGGCCAAGCTGCTGTTCAATCCGTGGATCGCCGGTGTGCTGCTGTCGGCCATTCTGGCGGCGGTGATGTCGACCCTGAGCTGCCAGCTGCTGGTCTGCTCCAGCGCCCTGACCGAGGACTTCTACAAGGCCTTCCTGCGCAAGAACGCCAGCCAGAACGAACTGGTCTGGGTCGGTCGCGCCATGGTGCTGCTGGTGGCCGTGGTGGCCATCGCCCTGGCTTCCAACCCGGAAAACCGCGTGCTGGGTCTGGTGTCCTACGCCTGGGCCGGTTTTGGCGCGGCCTTCGGTCCGGTGGTGATTCTGTCCGTGCTGTGGAAGGGCATGACCCGCAACGGCGCCCTGGCCGGCATGGTGGTCGGCGCGGTGACCGTGGTGGTGTGGAAGAACTGGATCGGTCTGGGCCTGTACGAAATCATCCCGGGCTTCATCCTCGCCACTCTGGCCATCCTGCTGTTCAGCCGTATCGGCAATGGCCCTTCGGCGGCTATGTCCCAGCGCTTCGACAAGGCCGAGCAGGAATACCTCGACGCCCAGTAAGATGCGCTGCAATGAAAAACGGCCCGTGCTCCGAGAGGAGGCAGGCCGTTTTTTATGGATGATGCCGCAGGTTGGGTTGAGCGCCGCTAAGCCCAACAGCGGGCATGTGCTTTAAGCCTGACGCTGCGCCAGCCAGTGCCGGTAGCGGCGGGTCAGGCGGCTCAGGCGCAGGCGGTCGAGCAGCAGCGAGACGACGGGGGAGGCGTCCGGCTTGCTGGCCCGGCGGCTGCCCAGGCGGCGCAGCTGGCGGCGGATAACGGCCATGGTGGCCACGGCCGAGAGCACCTTGTCGTTCCAGTTCACCACCGGCAGTTCGGCCACAGCATCGTCACCGGCCTGCCAGCGGGCCGGCAGGTCCGGAATGACGGTCAGCGCCGTGGCCATGCCGACCACTGCCACGCCCTGATTCAGCACCTCTTCGGCCACCGCGCGGCGGCGGATGCCACCGGTGGTCATCAGCGGCATGCGTGCCTTGCCGGCCAGTTTGGCGGCGAACTCGAGGAAGTAGGCTTCGCGGGCCAGGGTGCGGCCATCGGCGGTGCGCCCCTGCATGGCCGGGCTCTCGTAGCTGCCGCCGGACAGCTCGACCAGGTCCACCGGCAGTTCGTTGAGCAGCTGCAGCACGGCCAGGGCGTCGGCATCATCGAAGCCGCCGCGCTGGAAGTCCGCCGAATTGAGCTTGACCGCCACGGCAAAGCGCGGCGAAACGCGTGCGCGCACGGCCCTGATCACCTCCACCAGCAGACGCGCGCGGTTTTCCAGGCTGCCGCCCCAGCGGTCGGTGCGCTGGTTGGTCAGCGGCGAGAGGAATTGCGACAGCAGGTAGCCGTGCGCCGCGTGGATCTGCACGCCGTCGAAGCCGGCCTGCTCGGCCAGCTGGGCGCTGCTGGCAAAGCGTTCGATCAGCTCGGCGATGTCCTGCTCGTCCATGGCCCTGGGTACGCCGAACAGCTTCGAGTGCTTGCCCAGATCCAGCGCCACCGCCGAGGGCGCCCACAGCTTGCCGCCCAGGTTGGCATAGGTCTGCCGGCCCGGATGGTTGAGCTGCATCCACACCTGCGCGCCGCCGGACTTGGCCGCCTCGGCCCAGTCGCGGAACGGCTGCAGCGGCACGCCCGGTTCCAGCACCACGCCGCCGGGGCCGGTCATGGCACTGCCATCGACCATGACATTGCCGGTGATCAGCAGGCCGGTGCCGCCCTGGCTCCAGCAGCGGTACAGGTCGGTCAGGGTGGCGCCGGGCAACTGGCCGGCTTCGGCAAGGTTTTCCTCCATGGCCGCCTTGCCCAGACGGTTGGGCAGTATCGCGCCGCAGGGCAGTGATAGAGGGGAGAACAGGTTGGGTGTGGGCATGTGCGTCTCTGGGGTGAGTGGCAATTACGGTAGAGCCTAAGCTTGAAGTCAGCTTGAAGGTCAAGTGGGTCGGTATTGCTGAATAAGACTGGAAGCGGACCGCGGAGTGAGCTGGGCATGCACCGAGTTGACCGGCTAAGCTTCAAGCTGGCGCTCGAGGAGTCGGTGGCGATGACAAAATGGGGGTGGGGGCTGACGCTGGGGCTGCTGCCGGCGCTGCTGCCGGCGCTGGCCGGAGCGGCGAGTCTGCAGTTGCAGGTGCTGGATCGCGATGGCCGACCGGTCGAGTTCGCGGTGCTCAGCCTGGAAGGTGCGGGCCTGGCGGCGCAGACGACGGGCCCCGTGGAACTGGCGCAGGTCGACAAGGCCTTTGTGCCGCCGGTGCTGGCGGTACGCACCGGCACCGCGGTGAACTTTCCCAATCGCGACCGGGTGCGTCACCACGTCTACTCCTTCTCCCCGGCCAAGCGTTTCGAACTGCGCCTGTACTCGGGCACGCCGGCCGAACCGGTGCTGTTCGACAAGCCCGGACTGGTGGTGCTGGGTTGCAACATTCACGACTGGATGGTCGGTTACCTTTACATCACTGACGCCCCCCTGTTTGCCGTAACCGATGCCCTGGGCCGGGTTAACTTCGAACTGCCGCCGGGCGACTACCAGCTGGGACTCTGGCATCCGAGCAACCCCGATCTGCTGCCCCAGGCACGTGGTGAGCTGGCGGTTGGCGCGGCGGGGCTCAACCAGTCGCTGAGCCTTGAGTGGCAGGTCGCGCCGCTGGTGCAGCGGCCGCCGGCGCCCTCGGCCTTTGGTCAGGCCTTTGAGGATGCCCTGCGTGAATCGCCTCAATAGTTTCCAGGCGCGCCTGGTGTTGGCGCTGGTATTGCTGTTGGCGGCGGTGATGGCCAGCGTCTATCTGTTCGCCCGCCTGGCAGTGGGCGAGGCGGTTCGCGAGCAGACTGCGCAGCGCCTGGAGGTGGGCGAGAAGGTGTTGCAGCGGCTGCTGGAGGTGCGTCGCCAGCAACTGAGCGATGCAGTGAGCGTGCTGGCCGCCGACTTCGGCTTCAAGGAGGCGGTTGCCAGTGGCGACGCGCCGACCCTGCGCTCGGCGCTGCTCAACCACGCTGCCCGGATCCGCGCCGACGAAGCGCTGCTGTTAGATCTCAATGGTCGGCTGATCGCCTCCAGTCTGGCCGGGGAGCAACGCAAGCCCGGCTTCGATGCGCTCGCCCTGCAGGCTGTGAGCTCGGGAGGGCCGTTGCTGGTGCCGGTGCGCGGCCAGTTGCATCTGCTGGTCGACAGCCCGGTACGGGCACCCGTGCCGGTGGCTCGGGTGGTCATGGGATTCGCGCTGGATCGTCCGGTGATTGAGGAGCTGCGTTCGCTCACCGGGCTGGAGCTGACCCTGGCCGCTCACAGCCCCGAGGCCGTGCTGGCCTATAGCAGCAGCCTGACCCCCAGCCCCCTAGAGCTGGCTGCGTTGCTGCGCGACAGTCGCGCTGGCGTGCCGCACGATCAGCGGCTGAACGGTGAGCTCTACCTCAGTCGCGCCATACCGCTGGGCGATTTGGCGCGAGGACGTGTCGAGGCCTTTCTGCACGGCTCGCTGCAGCAGGCCATGGAAGGGTTCGTTGGCCTGGATCGCGACCTTTTCAGTGTCACCTTGGTGGCGCTGTTGGCGTCGCTTCTGCTGGCTCTGGCCCTGGCGAGGGCCATCTCGCGGCCGTTGAGCGAGCTGACCCGGGTCGCCGAGCGCATTGGCCAGGGCGACTACGCCGAGCCCATCGCCATCGCCGGTCGCGACGAATTTGGCCGCCTGGCGCGGGTGTTCGGCCAGATGCAGGAGGCGATCGCTGAGCGCGAGCGGCAGTTGGCGCACAACGCCCTGCACGATGCCGTCAGCGGTCTGGCCAATCGCAGCCTGGCGCTGGAGCGCATCGGCAGTGCGCTACAGGCCGGCCGGCCGGTGGGCCTGGTGGCGCTGGCACTGAAGAACTACCGGCAACTGCTCGACAGTCTCTCTGACGCGACGGCCGAGCAACTGTTGCCCGCGCTGCGCCTGCGCCTGGAAGCAGTCTTGGGGCTGGGCGACAGCGCCGCGCGCCTGGCCGACGACGAATTCCTCCTGCTGCTCGACGGCCGCGACGCTGAGGCCAGTGTGGCGCTGGTCGATCGCATCCAGCAGTTGCTGGGCAAGCCGCTTTGGCTGGGCGAGCAGGCCCTGAGTCTGGACATCGCCCTGGGCGTGGCGGCGGCTCCGAGTGATGGCGATGAACCGGAGTTGCTGCTGCGGCGGGTCGATATTGCCCTGCAGGATGCGCTGCAGTCGCCCGAGCGCCTGCAGGTCTACCAGCAGGGCCGCGACAGCGACTACCGCCGGCAGATCGACCTGATCCGCGCCCTGCGTCATGCGCCGCAGCAGGGCGGGCTGCTGCTGCACTTCCAGCCCAAGCTCGATCTGCGTCTGGATCGGGTGCGCCAGGCCGAGGCGCTACTGCGCTGGCAGCACCCGCTCTACGGCATGGTCTCGCCTGGCGAATTCATTCCCCTGGCTGAGCGCACCGGCAGCATCGGCCTGCTCACCGCCTGGGTCATCGAAGAGGGTTGTCGCCAGCTTGGAGAGTGGAATGCCAACGGCCTGCACCTGCAGCTATCGCTCAACGTCAGTGCCGACGACCTGTTGCAGGTCGAGCTGGTCGAAAGGGTCGCCGGGCTAATCCGTCAGCATCGAATCGAGCCCGCGCAGTTGGTGTTCGAGATCACCGAGAGCGCGGTGATGCAGGACCAGGCTCGAGCCCTGGCGGTACTGGATGGCCTGCGCGGGCTGGGCATCGGCCTGTCAGTGGATGACTTCGGCACTGGCTATTCCTCCCTGGCGCAGCTCAAGCGCATGCCGGTGCAGGAGCTGAAGATCGACCAGAGCTTCGTCCGCGAGCTGGATGCGCGCAGTGAGGATGCGGTGATCGTCCGCTCGACCATCGAAATGAGCCACAGCCTGGGCCTGAAGGTGGTGGCCGAGGGGGTCGAGCAGGCCGGCGCGCTGGCGTTGCTGCGGCAGTGGGGCTGCGATTGCGTGCAGGGTTATTTCATCAGTCGCCCGCTACCGGCCGAGGCGCTGGTTGCCTGGCTGGGCGAGCGCGAGGCGCAGGAGGTGTAGATGCGCGGGGTGATCTGCGGATTGGGGTTGTGGCTGCTGGCAGGCGCTGCCTTGGCCGGCGACGGCCGGCTGCTGGCCACTGGCGGGGCGAGCAGCCTGGAGGGGGCGGCCGGCGGTGGCATCACCCCCTGGGCGGTGCTGACCGGCTATGGCGAGCGCGACCAGTGGGGTGCCAGCGCCTTCGCCACCCGGGTGGAGACGGGCGATTACCGGCTGGACGCGGCGGGCCTTGCCGTGGCCTACGACAATCGCATCGAACTCTCCTATGCGCGTCAGCGCTTCGACCTGGGCAGTCTGGCGCGTGACCTGCGCCTGCCGCACGACAGCCTCAGCCAGGACGTGCTCGGGCTCAAATTGCGCCTGTTTGGCGACCTGATCTATGACCGCCTGCCTCAGGTTTCCCTGGGTCTGCAGCACAAGCGACAGAAAGACTTCCTCATCCCTGAACTGGTCGGTGCTCAGCGCGACGAGGACAGCGAGGCCTACCTCGCTGCCAGCCGGCTGATCCTCGGCGGGGCCTTTGGCTACAACCTGCTGCTCAACGCCGGGCTGCGTTACAGCCGGGCCAACGAACTGGGGCTGCTGGGCTTTGGCGGCGACCGCCGCGATTCGCGCTCCTGGCTGGGCGAGGGCAGCGTCGCGGTGCTGCTCGACTCGCACTGGGCGGTGGGTATGGAGTACCGGCAGAAGCCGGACAACCTGAGCTTCGCCGGCGAGAGCGACTGGCAGGACCTGTTCATCGGGTATTTCCCCAGCAAGCGGCTCTCGGTGGTGCTGGCCTATGCCCGGCTCGGCGAGATCGCCACGCTGGACAATCAGGACGGGGTCTACCTGTCCATTCAGGGGAGCTTCTGATGAGACGCGCGTCGCTCTGTCTCCTGCTGCTTCTGCTGACCGCCTGTACCCATCTGCCGGGGCGCGAGGCGCGCCTGTACGACGAGCTGGGCGGTGAGGCCGGCATCACCCGCATAGTCGAGGGCATGCTGCTGAACATCGCCGGCGACCCGCGCATCGTCGGGCATTTCCGTGATGCCCATATCGAGAGGCTGCGCGCCAAGCTGATCGAGCAGTTCTGCGTGGTCGCCGACGGCCCCTGCACCTACACCGGCGACAGCATGCCGGAGGCGCACCGCCACTTGCACCTGACGCCCGCCGACTTCAACGCCCTGGTGGAGAACCTGCAACTGGCGCTGGACGCCCAGGCGGTGCCGGTGACTACTCAGAACCGGCTGCTGGCCAGGCTGGCTTCGCTGCGCGGTGAGATCATCGATCGCTGAGCGCTAAACTGACTGAAAAAAGGAGAGCTCGGTCGATGTCGCATTTGCATGACTTGCAGGAGCAGGGCCCGCTTCAGGCCAAGCTGCGCTCGCTGCTGGAAACCCTGCAAAACAAGTCCCCCGAGGTGCAGCGTCTGGCCGTGGCCCTGGACGACCACGGCAGCGACTGGGTCAAGACCTTCGTTGCGGTGGAGGACAAGGACAACTCCTTGCCGTACTACCACGCCCAGCTCAAGGACACGACCTGGCTCAAGGCGGTGGCCGACAGCCAGGCACCGCGGGTGATCGCCGATTTCGCCGTGCTGCAGGACAGCCACAAGGTGCATGTGCAGGCCCTGCTGGATGCCGGCTACCGCTCCAGCTACACCCTGCCGATGTGCGTCAACGGCTACTTCTTCGGCTTCGTCTTCTTCAATGCCCGCCAGGTCGGGGTCTTCGACGGCGCGCTGCTGGGCGAGCTGGACATGCTCGGCCACCTGGCCAGCCTGATCGTCTACAACGAGCGCGCCAACGTGCGCACGTTGCTGGCCACGCTCAAATCGGCCATGAACATGACCCATGCCCGCGACCCGGAAACCGGCAACCACCTGGAACGCATGTCGCGCTATGCGCGGCTGATCGCCCAGGGCCTGGCCGCCGAGGAGGGGCTGGATGACAGCTTTGTCGAGCACGTCTACCTGTTCGCCCCGCTGCATGATCTGGGCAAGATCACCATTCCCGACCGCGTGCTGCTCAAACCCGGCCAGTTGACGGCGGAGGAGCAGGTGATCATGCGTGAGCATTCGCGGGCGGGCCTGGAGCTGGTCGATCAGTTGCTGGAAAACTTCGGTCTGGGTGGCGTGGGGCAGGTTAGCCTGCTGCGCAACGTCATCCTCCATCACCACGAACTGGTCGATGGCAGTGGCTATCCCGATGGTCTGGTCGGCGATGCCATTCCGCTGGAGTCGCGCATTGTCACGGTGGCCGACGTGTTCGATGCGCTGACCAGCGAGCGCCCCTACAAGCAGGCCTGGAGCAATGAGCAGGCCTTCACCTGGATGTTTGAGCAGGCCGGGGTGAAGTTCGACCGGCGCTGCGTCGAGAGCCTGCTGGCGCGGGCCGACGAGGTCGAGCACATCCAGCGCTGCTTCTGCGAAAACGCCTACGGCTGAGGTCGCCGCGCCGGCTACGGGCGCGGCAGATTCTCAGAGCACGGCCTGCTTATCGCTGCGTGGCAGCGGCAGTTTTTGCAGCAGGCTTTCCGGCAGATCGAGCAGATCATCCTCGCCGACTTCCAGCGGTGGTGGCTGCTTTTCAAAGCGCGAGCCGAGCAGCAGCAGGCAGGGTGTCAGTAGCAGCGTGAGGATGGTGGCGAAGGTCAGGCCACCGGCAATGGCGCTGGACATCTGTGTCCACCACTGGGTCGAGGGCGCGCCGATGCCGAGGCTCGGGCCGAGCAGGTCGACATTCACCCCGATCACCATCGGCACCAGACCCAGCACCGTGGTGATGGCGGTCAGCAGCACCGGGCGCAGACGCAGGCTGCCGCATTCCAGCGCGGCCTCGAAGGGCGGCAGGCCCTGGCGGCGCAGCTGGTTGTAGGTGTCGATCAGGATGATGTTGTTGTTGACCACGATGCCGGCCAGCGCGATCAGGCCCATGCCAACCATGACGATGCCGAACGACTGGCCGTTGAACAGCAGGCCGAGCAGCACGCCGGCGGTGGACAGGACGATGGCCGAGAGCACCAGCAGGCTCTGGAACAGGCTGTTGAACTGGGTCACCAGGATCAGCAGCATGAGGAAGATGGCCACCAGAAAAGCCGTGCCGAGGAAGGTGGCAGCTTCCTGCTGGTCTTCCTGTTCGCCGCCCAGTTTCATCTGGATGCCGGCCGGTGGTTCGCCCACGGCGGCCAGCAGGGCGGGCAGGCGCTCGTCCAGGCGGAAGCCCTCGGCGACATCGGCCTGCAGGGTCAGGGTGCGCTTGCCGTCGACCCGGCGCAGGGTGCCGACCTTGGGTGCCGGCGCCAGCGTGACGAAGTTGCCCATCGGCACCTGGCCCTTGGCGGTGGACAGGGTCAGCCGGTTGAACTGATCCAGGGTGCGCCAGCTTTCCGGCAGGCGCACGCGGATATCCACTTCGTCGGTGGCATCCTCGGGGCGGTAAGTGGCCACCTTGAGGCCGTTGGTGACCATCTGCACGGCGTTGCCCACGCTCAGCACATCGGCGCCAAAGCGCGCGGCGGCCTCGCGGTCAACGGTCAGCCGCCATTCGATGCCCGGCAGGGCGCGGTCGTCTTCCACATCGGTAAAGCCGCCGAGCCGCTCCATTTCCGCACGCAGCCGGTCGGCCCAGACCAGGGCCTGGGCCGGATCGCTGGCGCTGATCTTGAGGTTCACCGGCTTGCCATCCTTGGGGCCGTTTTCCTGCTTGCGGAACTCCAGCAGCAGGCCCGGCAGGTCGGCGGTGCGCTGGCGCATGTCGTCGAGAATGACGCTGGCCGGGCGACGCTGATGCCAGTCGATGAACTGGAACTGCAGGGTGCCGATCACATCCTCACCCAGGCGGTTTTCCGTTTGGCTGCTGGCGAACGAGCGGGCGTAGATGGCCTTGAGTTCGGGCATGCCGAGCAGGCGTTTTTCCACGCCCTGCAGCAGCTGGTCCTTCTCCACCACCGACAGGTCGCCACGGGCGCGTACCAGGACCTGGGCGCTGTCCGGCTCGACCTCGGGGAAGAACTCCACGCCGTGGTTGAACTGCGCGTAGGCCACATAGATCAGGCCGATCAGGCCGAGCATGCCGAACAGGGTGGCGGCCGGGCGGTGCAGCAGGCTGGTGAGCAGGCGTCGGTAGAGTTGTCCGCCGGCGCTGCTGCCTTCCTCGCGCTTGGGCGGGTTGCCGCCGGTGACCGCGCCCAGCACGGGCATGAAGATCAGGGCCATGGCCAGCGAAGCGGTCAGGCAGAGGATCACCGTGGCCGGCAGGTATTTCATGAACTGGCCGACCACGCCGGGCCAGAACAGCAGCGGGATGAACACGACCACGGTGGTGGCGGTGGAGGAAATCACCGGCCAGGCCATCCGCGTCGCCGCGTTGACCCAGGCCTGGCGTGGTGCCTGGCCCTGGCTCATGTAACGGTCGGCCAGTTCGGAGACGACGATGGCGCCGTCCACCAGCATGCCGGCCACCAGAATCAGGCTGAACAGCACCACGATGTTGAGGGTAAAACCCAGCAGCCAGATCAGCAGGATGCCGGTGAAGAAGGCGCCGGGAATGGTCAGCCCCACCAGCAGGGCGGGGCGTAGCCCCATGGTGGCGATGATCAGGATCAGCACCAGAACGATGGCGGTGAGGACGTTGTTCAGCAGGTCGCTGAGCATGTCCTGCACTTCCTTGGACTGGTCCATGATGTAGCTGACGCGCAGGCCGTCCGGCAGCTGTGGCTGGGCCTTGCTCATCAGCGCCTTGACCTTGTCGATGGTGGCGATGATGTTGGCGCCGCTGCGCTTGGAGATTTCCAGCACCACGGCCGGCTGGCCGTTGATCCGGGCAAAGCCGAGCGGGTCCTTGAAGGTGCGGCGGATGGTGGCCACATCGGCGAAGGTCACCACGCTGTCGCCCTGGACCTTGATCGGCAGGGACATGACGTCTTCGAGGTCCTCGATCACCCCGGGCACCTTCATCGACAGGCGCCCGGCACCGGTGTCCAGGCTGCCGGCGGCGACCAGGCGGTTGTTGCGGGTGACGAAGTTGAACAGGTCGTTGTAGTCGATGCCGTAGCTATCGAGCACCTGCGGGTCGACGAGGATCTCCAGCATGTCCTCGCGGTCGCCGCCGATTTCCACCGAGAGCACCTCGGGGATGCCTTCGATGTGCTCCTTCAGCTCGCGCGCGGTGTACACCAGCTGCTCTTCGGTCAGCGGGCCGGACAGGCCCACCGACAGCACCGGGAACAGCGCCACGTTGATCTCGTGCACCTCCGGCTCGTCGGCTTCCTCGGGCAGCTTGCTGCGGGCGTTGTCGACCTTCTCGCGCACGTCGGCCAGGGCCTGCTTGGCGTTGAAGCCGGCGTCGAACTCCAGGGTCACCGAGGCATGGCCTTCGCTGGCTTTGGAGGTCATTTCCTTGATGCCTTCCAGGCTGCGCAGTTCCTGCTCCATGGGGCGTACCAAGAGGCGCTCGGCGTCTTCCGGGGCGATGCCCTCCAGGCTCATGGAAACGTAGATCACCGGGATGCTGACATCCGGGTTGGATTCCTTGGGCATGGCGAGATAGGCGGCCAGGCCGCCGATGATCAGGAAGGCCAGCAGCAACAGGCTGGTCCGGCTGCGCTCCAGCGCGGCAGCGATAAAGGCTGCCATCTCAGTTCACCTGACCGGCTTGGCGCGCCACGACCTGCTGGCCGGCTTCGACAAAACCCTGGCCGGCGGTGATCAGCGCCACGCGCTTGGGTAGGCCGGCGACCCAGGCGGTCTGGTTGCTGACGCTGATCAGCTGCACCGGGGTGAACTGCACGACCTGCTGTTCATTGAGCCACTTGATCCCCGGCCGACCGTCCTTGTCCAGGCTGAGCAGGGCGGGCGACACGGCATGGGCCAGGGCTTCGCCGGTATCGATCAGCAACGTGGCGCTGGCGCCGGCCAGACGCAGGTGCTCGGGGTTGGCCACCGTGACTTCGATGCGGAAGCTGCGGGTGCCGGGCTCGGCGGCGGCGGCGATGAAGTGCAGGGTGCCGTTTAGCTGGGCGCCATCGAGCAGTTGCACGCGCACCGGCTGGCCGATGGCCAGGCGCGCCACGTCCTGCTGGGGAATCTGTGCGCTGACCTTGAGCCGGCCGATCTCGACCACGCTGAGCAGGCTCTGGCCCGGCTCGACATAGTCGCCCAGTTCGACGCGGCGCTCGTCATACACGCCGTCGAACGGCGCCTTGATGCGCGTACGACTGAGGGCCAGGCGGGTGCCGTCGAGCCGCGCGCGGGCGCTGGCCAGCTCGCTCTCGACCTTGAGCAGATCATTGTTGGACAGCAGCTTCTGCCCATACAGGCGCCGCGCGGCGGCCGCGGCGGCTTCCTGCTGGCGCACATCGGCCTCGTCACGCGCCAGCTCGGCCGGGCGGCTGTCGCCCGAGAGGGTCAGCAGCACGTCGCCAGCGGTCACGCTGCTGCCCTTGTCGCGGTCCAGCGCAACCACGCTGGCGTTGATCTGCGCGCGCAGGTCGACCCGGCGCCAGGCTTCCAGCTGCCCCTGCACCAGGTGCTGGCGCTGCATCGGCTTGGCCTCGCGCCACTCGAATTGCACCTGCGCCAGAGCATTCTGCTGGGCCGGCGGCTGATCGGCCGGGGCCTGCTCGCTGGCCTTGAACCAGTTACCGGTGACCAGCCAGAGCAGCAGGGCAACGCTCAGGACAATGGCCAGCAGCCAGGGGCGTTGAAAGAAAGCACGCAGCATGATCAGTTCCCTTGCAGCCGTGGCTGAGCGAGTAGGCGGGCTGCCTGGCCGTGCAGGCCGGCAATGATGAAATCGGTGATCTGGTCGAGGTAGGTGTCCATGGCGATATCACCCAGCCAGTCGCCCAGACGACCGCTGGTGATGCGCAGCATGGCACCGGAGAAGCAGGCGTCCATGGCTGCCAGCAGCAACAGGCAGTCGCTGGCCGGCAGGGCCAGGTTCCCCAGCGCCTGACTGACCAGCGCGCCGAAGTGCTCGGCAAAGGCCGCCCGGC
>CALMID010000065.1 GCA_937863915.1 uncultured Pseudomonas sp. | reverse complement strand
GGTGCGCAACCTGGCGGCACGCACCAGCCAGGCCACGGTGGAGATCGGCGAGGTGGTGCGGCGCAATCACGAGTTGGCCCAGGGCGCGGTCAGCAGCATGGAAGCCAGTAAGGACAAAGCCGAACAGGGCGTGACGCTGGCCAACGAGGCCGGGCAGGTCATCCTGGAAATCCAGGACGGCGCCCGTCAGGTGGTGCAGGCCATCAGCCAGTTCACCGCGACCCTCGAGCAATGACTCAGCGCGGCAGGGCCTGCTGCGCCGTCTGCGGATCGAGCTGACAGAGCGCGGCGTACTGGCTGACGAACACCTGACCGGCAAAGCGCTGGAAGAAATCCGAGCGCTTGAGCTGGTCCAGCACCGGGCCCTTCACTTCCGACAGGTGCAACTGCACGCCGGCGCTGCGCAGGCGTGCATCGATGGTTTCCAGGGAGTCCAGTGCACTGGCATCGATCAGGTTGACCCCCGAGCACATCAGCACCAGATGACGTACCGCAGGCCGCGCCGCCACCAGTTCGGCGATGCGCTCTTCCAGGTAGCGCGCATTGGGAAAATACAGGCTCTCGTCGACCCGCAGCGACAGCACCGTCTCGCTCTGCAGCACGGCATAGCGCTCGACATTGCGAAAATGCTCGCTGCCCGGCAACTGGCCGACCACCGCGATATGCGGCCGGCTGGTGCGCCAGAGGAACAGCAGCAGTGACAACGCCACACCGATGACGATGCCCGGCTCGACACCAACCAGCAGCACACCCAGCAGGGTCGCCGCCTGGGCCACACCGTCCTGCCAGGCATAGCGCCAGGTGCGCAGCAGCGAGCGCAGGTCGACCAGGCCGAGCACCGCAACGATGATGCTGGCCGCCAGCACCGCCTGCGGCAGCAGACGCAGCAGAGGTGTCAGCAGCAACAGCACCAGCAGCATCAGCGCGGCGGTGAATACGCCCACCATGGGCGTACGCGCGCCGCTGTCCACGGCAATCGCCGAGCGCGAGAAACTCGCCGCCACCGGCAGGCCGCCACTGAAGGCCGCCGCCAGATTGGCCGCGCCCTGACCAAACAGCTCACGGTCCGGCTGTACCGACTGACGCTGACGCGCTGCCAGGCTCTGGGCAATGGATATTGACTCGACAAAACCGACCAGGGCAATCAGCGCCGCGCTGGGTAACAAACCGAGCAGCAAGGCGGGATCGAAGCTCGGCAGGCTGAAGCCGGGGAGATGTGCAGTGACCGCACCGACCACCCGCACCCCCTGGCTGTCGAGCTGCAGCACGGCACTCAGCAGCAGCGCCAGCCCCACCACCAGCAACGGCGCCAGGCGATTGCTCAGCTGCGCCTGTGCCGGCCGCAGCCCCAGGCGCTGCAACAGCGTTGGCAGCGGGCCGCGCAGCAGTACCAGCAGCAGCACACTGCCCAGCCCCACCGCCAGGGTCGGGCCATGAATGACCGGCAGCTGCGACCACAACGCGGGTAACAGCTGCGGCAGGTTGTGCCCCTCCGCCGCCACGCCGAGCAGGTGACGCACCTGGCTGACGGCAATCAGCAGGGCCGAGCCGCTGACAAAGCCGGCAATCACCGGATGGCTGAGGAAGTTGGCGAGAAAGCCCAGACGCAAAACCGCCAACAGCGCCAGCAGCAAGCCGACCAACAGGGTCAGGCTCAGCGCCGCCGCCCCATAGGCCGCGCCACTCAAGCCCAGCGGCTGCAGGGCACTGGCGGTCATCAGGGCGAGAATCGCCACCGGGCCGACGGCCAATGCCACCCCGGGACTAGCACCGAACAGGGCATAGGCCAGCAGTGGCAGGATGCTGGCAAACAGGCCCGCCTCGGCCGGCAGGCCGGCCAGCTGTGCGTAGGCCAGCGCCTGCGGGGTCAGCAGCAGGCTGACCAGCAGCGCACCGAGCAGGTCATGCCCCGCCTGCTGCCGGTCATAGCCGCGCAGGGTAGCCAGCAGCGGCAAGACGCGTTGCAGCTTAGAGAACATTCAGCGGCACCTTGAGGTAACGCACGCCGTTGTCTTCGGCCGGCGGCAGCTCGCCGCCGCGCATGTTGACCTGCA
>CALMID010000064.1 GCA_937863915.1 uncultured Pseudomonas sp. | reverse complement strand
CGATGCCCAGGGCCGGGGCGAGACGTGCCTCGGCCCAGAACTCACCCGGTTGCGGCAAGCCGCCGGCCTGTTCTTCAGCAAAGCGGCGGGGGGTGGATTTCAACTCGCCTCGCAGCGGGTAGGGCGCCGCCACGGCCTTGACACTGGCCAGCTGCAGGCCCTGGCCGCTGGCCAGCATGCTGGAAAACTCGACGCTCTGAGCATGCTGGAGGCCGAGAGAAATGCCCTTGTCGATCTGCGCGGTGCCGGCCGGCTGGCTGCCGCTCAATACCAGATCGGCGGCGAGAAACTCGCTGGCGCGCAGCACCATGGCTTCCTGCAGACGGGCGCTGAAGAAACCGATACTGCAGCTGGCGCTGACGGCAATCAGCAGTGACCAGAGCAGCGTGCGCACTTCGGCGGCGCTGCGCTCACGCCACAACAGGCTCAGGGCCAGACGCAGCAGGGCTGGAGTACGCATCAGGGTTCCACGCTCGCCAGCAGGTGGCCGGCTTCCAGGCGAATCTGCCGGTGGCAGCGGTGCGCCAGGCGTTCGTCGTGGGTTACCAGAACCAGGGTGGTGCCTTGCTCACGGTTGAGCTCGAAGAGCAGGTCGCTGATGCGCTCGCCGGTCTGGCTGTCGAGGTTGCCGGTGGGTTCGTCGGCGAACAGAATCGCCGGGTTGCAGGCAAAGGCACGGGCCAGGGCCACCCGCTGCTGCTCGCCGCCGGAGAGCTGGCGTGGCAGATGGCGCAGTCGCTGGACCAGGCCGACCCGCTCCAGCAGTTGCTGGGCATGCGCACGGGCATCGCGGCGACCGGCGAGCTCCAGCGGCAGCATGACGTTTTCCCAGGCGCTCAGGCTGTCGATCAGTTGGAACGACTGGAAGACGAAACCGACCCGTTCGGCCCTTACCGCGGCGCGCTGGTCTTCATCCAGCGTGGTCAGCTCAAGGCCATCGAGCACAATCCGGCCCTGGCTGGGCAGGTCGAGTCCGGCGAGCAGGCCGAGCAGGGTGGATTTGCCGGAGCCGGAACTGCCGACGATGGCCAGGCTGTCACCTGCCTGCAGATCGAGGCTGAGTGGGTGCAGCAGGGTCAGTTCACCTTCCGCCACGGGGACCACTTTGCTAAGGTCTTGCGCACTCAGAATACTGTTGCTCATGGAGATCTCGATGTTGCTGCGCCTGCGCTGGATCGGCCTTGCCCTGTTGCTACTGGCAGCGCCGCTGCGTGCTGAAGTCTGGCTGGTGGTGGGCGATAGTATCAGCGCCGCTTTTGGCCTGGATACGGCGCAGGGCTGGGTTGCCTTGCTGCAAAAACGCCTCGATCAGCAGGGCAGGAGCATCCAGGTCGTCAACGCGTCGATCAGTGGTGACACCAGTGCAGGCGGTCTGGCCCGCCTGCCGGCGCTGCTTGCGAAGCATCGGCCGGCACTGGTGATGATCGAGCTGGGGGGCAATGATGGGCTGCGCGGAACCCCGCTGGCGCAATTGCAACAGAATCTTGCCGACATGATTTCGGCAAGCCAGACCAGCGGTGCGCAGGTCATGCTGCTGGGGATGCGTTTGCCGCCCAATTACGGCAAGCGTTATACCGAGGGTTTTGCCGGGGTTTATGAGCAATTGGCGGCGACCCATCAGGTGCCGTTGCTGCCGTTTTTCCTTGAGGGTGTGGGTGGGGTGCCTGGCTTGATGCAGGCTGACGGTATCCACCCCACAGCGGACGCCCAGCCACGCTTGCTCGACAATCTCTGGCCCTTGCTGGAGGCGCGCCTCTGAGGCTTTTCCGCGCCAGACCTTTCGGCTAAGGTGGCGCACCTTCTCCGGAGCCTTCGATGCCGCGCTTTGTCTGGTCCCTGCATGCCTATCAGCTGATCGAGCCTGACGAACAGCTGGACCTGTTTGCCTGCCGGGAAGTTCGTGTGCATCTTCTGGCCCGCCAGCTTGAGCTGGGCGGCTATGCCGACCGTACCCTTTGTGGTGGTCTGCTGCCGGCGCAGCCACAGCTATTGCCGCTGACGCGGAGCGATCTGCGTGATCGTCGCCTGTGTGCCGAGTGTGAACGTGTCCTGCGCGCTCACAAGGCCGGACAGCGCCTGCCCTGGGGCGACGACTGAGGCCTCCCCGGGCTGTGTGGGCCTGGTGTACAATTCCGTATCTTTTTTCTCAACTATTGCTAATCAAGGACTTTCGGATGTTGTCGCGCGTATCTGCCGTCGCCCGTGGCCTGTCGGTCGCTGGTTTGTGTCTGGCTGGCCAGGCTGTTGCTCTGGAACTGCCTCTGCCGCCGCCAGGCGAGGATGTCGTCGGTGAAGTCCGGGTCATTCAAGCCAAGTACGAAGACACCTTCGCCGATATCGCCACGGCCAACGATCTGGGCTATCTGGAAATGGTGGCCGCCAATCCGGGCGTGGACGCCTGGCTACCGGGTGCCGGTACCGAAATCATCCTGCCGACCCGCTATATCCTGCCGCCGGGGCCGCGTGAGGGCATCGTGATCAACCTTGCTGAGTACCGCATGTACTACTTCCCGAAAGGCAAGAATGTGGTGCACACCTTCCCGCTGGGCATCGGCCGAGAGGGCTGGGGATCGCCGATTGCTACCACCTCCATCACCGGCAAGACGCCAAATCCGGGCTGGTCGCCGCCCGCATCGATTCGTGCCGAGCATGCTGCCGATGGTGATCCGTTGCCGGCCTACGTGCCGCCGGGGCCGAATAACCCGCTGGGGCCGTTCAAGTTTACCCTGGGTACACCGGGCTACCTGATCCACGGTTCGAACAAAAAGTTCGGCATCGGCATGCGCGTCAGCCACGGCTGTTTCCGCATGCTCAACAACAATGTGTTGGAACTGGCCAAGATGGCGCCGGTGGGTACCAAGGTGCGCATCATCAATGAGCCTTACAAGTTCGGCGTGAGCGGCGGCAAGATCTATCTGGAAGCCCATGCGCCGTTGACCGATGCGCCGGAAGGCCAGGTTTCCGCTGTCGACAAGAATGCCGGCGTGGTCAATGCCTTGCTCAAGCGCGAGGATCTGGTGCAGCAGGTGCAGATGGACTGGGATCGCGTTCGTGAGGTGGTTACGGCCGAAGACGGTCTGCCGGTACAGATCGCCGCGCCGCACGAGGCGATGGCCAGCAGCGAAACGCCGCTGCACTGATCCGGTCCCGAGTAAAAAGCCCGCCAAGTGCGGGCTTTTTCATGCCTGGTGAAAAGTGTCAGGCATAAAAAAACCGACCCATTGCTGGGTCGGTTTCACAAGATAGCCTGAGGGGGCTATTACTTGCGGCTGGCTTTTTCCAGCATACGCAGGGCGCGCTCGTTAGCCTCGTCAGCAGTCTGCTGGGCTTTCTGAGCAGCGGCCAGAGCTTCGTCGGCCTTGTTGTAGGCTTCGTCAGCACGAGCTTGAGCGCGGGCAGCGGAGTCTTCAACAGCGGTCAGACGGGCTTCGGTTTCGCTGGAAGCACAGCCGGTAGCCAGAGCAGCGGCCAGGGCCAGAGCAGAGAATTTCAGAACGTTGTTCATTGGTTTCCCCTTAAGGTGGACTTTTTCCATAAAAAGCAATTCCCCAAGGCTGGGAAATTTGCCGGCCTACATAGTACCCGTTAGTTGTCGTAAGTAAACCGACAGCAGTAACGGCACGCTGTTTTTTTTGCGTTATCTGGCGAGTTTGTGAGTGTGTTGGAGGTGGGGTGTTCAATAAATGTTCAAACTGAACAAAGTTTGTTCAGTGCTGGGCGGGCTTGTAGATATTGAGGTCGTCGAGCGCTATGCCGGCGTGGCTGCAGTGGGCTACGCCTGATAGGCTTAGCCCATTTTCAGATGTTGCAATACATAAGCAGGGAAGACATCAATGTCCAAGATAATCAAATGGCTGGTACTGGCTGTAGTGGCCATGGCGGTGCTGATCAAGCTGTCACTCTGGTGGTCGGTGCGCAACATCATGGAGGAGGCCGCCAATAGTCTGCAGCCGTTTGCCGAGATCACTTACCGAGGGGTCACCTCGTCCTTCGATGGCCGTGTAGGGCTCGAGGGGCTAGAGGTCCGAGTGCCGATGGCGCGTGACAGCATCACCATCGAGCATGCTCAGCTCAAGTTCAATGGGCTTGGCGAACTGTTGCGCTTCAAGGAGCGCTTGGAACAGGGCAAGTTTCCCGAGCAGATGGCCATTGATCTCAAGGGCATTGCCCTTCAGGTACATGGCCCTTTCATGCAGACGCTTTACGATGCACCGGCCGAGCGCAGCGTGTTTACCGCCATGAGCGAAGTCAGCTGCGGCAAGATCAAACACATCGGCACGGTTGAATTGCTGGACATGGGCTATCGCACCCTGGAAACGGATGCCGAGTTTTCCTATCGGCTGGAGCCCGGTGCGCAGAAGCTCACCTTCAATCTGCTCGCCGACACGCGGGATATGCTGGAAACCCGCCTGAGTATGGCGCTGATCAACGTCTCGGATAATCCGGGTGATC
>CALMID010000063.1 GCA_937863915.1 uncultured Pseudomonas sp. | reverse complement strand
CGTGGACTTCCTGCGCGATCCGGGCAAGTTCCAGCGCCTGGGTGGCAAGATCCCCCGCGGCGTGCTGATGGTTGGGCCGCCTGGTACCGGTAAGACCCTGCTGGCCAAGGCGATCGCTGGCGAAGCCAAGGTGCCGTTCTTCACCATTTCCGGTTCTGACTTCGTTGAGATGTTCGTCGGTGTTGGTGCCAGTCGTGTGCGCGACATGTTCGAGCAGGCCAAGAAGCATGCGCCCTGCATCATCTTCATCGACGAGATTGATGCGGTGGGTCGTCATCGTGGCGCCGGTCTGGGTGGTGGTCATGATGAGCGCGAGCAGACCCTCAACCAGTTGCTGGTGGAAATGGATGGTTTTGAAATGAACGATGGCATCATCGTCATCGCCGCCACCAACCGTCCTGATGTGCTGGACCCTGCGTTGCTGCGTCCGGGTCGTTTCGATCGCCAGGTCGTGGTGGGGCTGCCGGATATCCGCGGTCGCGAGCAGATTCTCAAGGTGCACATGCGTAAGGTGCCGATGGGCGACAACGTCGAGCCGGCCGTTATCGCACGGGGTACTCCGGGCTTTTCCGGTGCAGACCTGGCCAATCTGGTGAATGAAGCCTCTCTGTTTGCTGCTCGGGCCAACAAGCGCCTGGTGGAAATGAAGGAGTTCGAGCTGGCCAAGGACAAGATCATGATGGGCGCCGAGCGCAAATCCATGGTCATGTCCGACAAGGAAAAGCTCAATACCGCTTATCACGAGGCCGGTCACGCCATTGTCGGGCGCCTGGTGCCCGAGCATGATCCGGTCTACAAAGTGTCGATCATTCCGCGTGGGCGGGCGCTTGGCGTAACCATGTTCCTGCCGGAGGAAGATCGTTACAGTCTCTCCAAGCGTGCGCTGGAGAGTCAGATCTGCTCGCTGTTTGGTGGTCGTATCGCCGAGGAAATGACCCTGGGCTTTGACGGCGTCACTACGGGCGCTTCCAACGACATCATGCGTGCCACGCAGATTGCGCGAAACATGGTGACCAAGTGGGGGTTGTCGGAAAAGCTCGGACCCCTTATGTATGCCGAAGAAGAAGGTGAGGTCTTTCTGGGGCGCAGTGCAGGCAGTCAGCACACCAATGTTTCGGGTGAAACTGCCAAGCTCATTGACCAGGAAGTGCGCCGCATTATCGATGACAGTTACGGAAGAGCTCGGCACCTGCTCGAGGAAAATCGTGACAAGCTGGATATGATGGCTGAGGCACTGATGAAGTACGAAACCATCGATGCCGAGCAGATCAGCGACATCATGGAGGGGCGTCCTCCGCGTGAGCCGCGTGACTGGCAGGGCGGTTCGGGCAGCTCGGCTGCGCCTGACGCTCCGGTAGAAGCGCCTCAGGCGCCCATCGGTGGTCCGGCCGGCGAGCATTAAGGCGTTCGATGATTAGTCAGTCTTGCCCGACCCGGCTGCCATGTGGCAGCCGGGTTCTTGATTTGGCCCATCCGCATGTGATGGGTATTCTTAATGTAACTCCCGACTCCTTTTCTGACGGTGGCCGCTACAGTGCTCTGGATGCGGCCCTGTTCCATGCGCAGGCAATGGTCAAGGCGGGTGCCTCCTTGATTGATGGGGGGGGGGAGTCGACACGTCCTGGTGCTCGCCCGGTTTCTCCTCTTGAAGAGATGGAGCGAGTCGCTCCTGTGGTCGAGCGCATCGTCGCAGAACTGGATGTCGTGGTGTCGGTAGATACCTCGACACCTGCGGTGATGCGTGAAAGCGGTCGGCTGGGTGCCGGGCTGATCAATGATGTGCGTTCGCTACAGCGGGAGGGTGCTCTGCAGGCGGCCGCTGATAGCGGAATGGCCGTGTGTCTG
>CALMID010000062.1 GCA_937863915.1 uncultured Pseudomonas sp. | reverse complement strand
GGTCGAGTGCACCATCAACGGCCTGGGCGAGCGCGCCGGCAATGCCGCGCTGGAAGAGATCGTCATGGCGATCAAGACCCGCCAGGACCTGCTCGGCGTGCATACCCGCATCGAGACCGAGCACATTCTCTCCGCGTCGCGCCTGGTTTCCGGCATCACCGGTTTCCCGGTGCAGCCGAACAAGGCCATCGTCGGCGCCAACGCCTTTGCCCACGAGTCGGGCATCCATCAGGACGGCGTGCTCAAGCACCGCGAAACCTACGAGATCATGTCGGCGCAGTCGGTGGGCTGGAACACCAACAAGATGGTGATGGGCAAACACTCTGGCCGAGCGGCGTTCCGCTCGCGCCTGGAAGAACTGGGCATCGCTCTGGCCGGGGAGGCCGAGCTGAATGCCGCTTTCGCCCGTTTCAAGGAGCTGGCCGACAAGAAGCACGAGATTTTCGACGAAGACCTGCAGGCGCTGGTCTCCGACACCCAGGGTGAAGAAGTGCCCGAGCACTTCAAGCTGGTGACCCTGGAAGTGGCCAGCAAGACCGGCGAAGTGCCGGAAGCCAAACTGGTTCTCAGTGTTGCCGGGCAAGAGGTCAAGGCCGATGCCAATGGCTCCGGTCCGGTGGATGCCACCTTCAAGGCCATCGAGTCGGTAGCGCACTCCGAGGCCAGTCTGCAGCTGTACTCGGTCAATGCCATCACCCAGGGCACCGACTCCCAGGGCGAGGTCACCGTGCGTCTGGAGAAGGGCGGCCGTATCGTCAATGGCAACGGTGCCGACACCGATATTCTGGTGGCGTCGGCCAAGGCCTATATCAATGCCCTCAACCTGATGCAGGCCGGCACCGCGAAGGCACACCCGCAGGTGGCTGACGTTTGATCGGCGAGCTGCGTCGCCGTGCCTACCTGACTGCCATGCAGGTGGTCAGCTGGCTGCCGCGCACCGAGCTGCCGTTTGCCGCGCCCTCGCGGGCAGAACTGCTGCAGCCGCTGCCGGCTGAGGACGTTGCCGTTGCACCGCCGGTGCCGGCCGCCGCGCCGACTGCGCGGGTGACTGAACCAGCTGCGCCGGCGCCCAGCCTGCCGCGGGTGCAGCTCAAGCCGGTGCGCGCAGAGCCGCCAGTGACGCCAGTCAGTGAGGCGCAGGAGTCTGCTGAGCCTGCTCTGGTGAAACTGCCGGTGCCGCGTTTTGCCCTGCAGCTGTACCGCGCTGGTAACTGCCTGCTGCTGGTCGAGTTGCCGACCGGCGAACCTTTCCAGAGCCGCGACCCAGCCTACCTGCTGCTCAAGGACCTGCTGCGCGCCGCCGGCCTGCCGGATGCGCCGCAGCTGCTCGGTGAGCCGGTGCGTTGGCCGTTGCTGGCGCGCGGCAATCTCGATCAGGGACCACAGGCTGCCCGCGAGTTCGTTCAGGGCTATGTCATGGCCCGTGTGGAGGAACAGGAGCAGGCACCGGCCAGCATCTGGCTCATCGGTTTGCCGGCGCTGCGCTTTGCCGGCGAAGCCGAGGCCGACAGCTATGAGCATGAGCTGTCCATCGACGGTATCGGTTCGGCCTGGGCGCTGCCGGGGCTGGAGCTGCTGATGGATGAGCCCGAGCGCAAGGCCCCGCTGTGGCGCGCCATGTGTCGGGTACGCAGCCGTTGGGAGGCGTCATGAGTCAGGTTACTTTCCGCCCCATGGTCGAGGCGGACCTCGATGCCGTGGTGGCCATCGAGCAGGCGGCCTTCAGCCATCCGTGGACGCGCAAGCTGTTTCAGGAGGGGCTCTCCAGCTACCAGTGCTGGGTGATGTGCGCCGATGGTGTGCAGATCGGCCATGGCGTGATCCAGCTGATCCTCGACGAGGCACACCTGCTCAATATCACCGTCCGCCCACAGAGTCAGGGGCAGGGCTATGGCCTGCAATTGCTCGAACACCTGATGGCCGAGGCCGGCCGCCAAGGCGGCCGCGAGTGTTTCCTCGAAGTACGCGCCAGCAACCAGTCGGCCTACCGCCTGTACGAGCGCTTCGGCTTCAACGAGATCGGCCGGCGCCGCGATTACTACCCGGCGGCCAACGGCCGTGAAGATGCGCTGGTCATGGCCTGCACGCTTTTGGACTGAGCCGTGACAGCCTGTCGGGCTGTCCTGTTTAGTCGGTGAATTTGACCATTCCGGCCTTTGTTGTGTTTGTGGTACTTCCGTACGATGTGCCCCATAACAAAAAGCAGGAGCGGGCATGGAAACGCTTGATGTCGTGGTGGTGGGCGCTGGCATTTCCGGGCTGACGGCAGCCTGGCGCCTGCAGCAGGCCGGCTGCAGTGTGCGGGTGCTGGAAGCCAATGCACGGGTCGGCGGGCGCACGCTCAATCATCAGTTCGCCGCCGGTGATGTGGTGGAGGTCGGCGGCCAGTGGGTCGGCCCGACCCAGGACCGCGTGCTGGCGCTGCTCCGCGAGTTGGCGCTGCCGACCTTTCCGCTGTGGAACCGGGGCAACAATCTCACGCTGTTCGGCGGCAAGCTCAAACCCTATCGCGGCACCATTCCCCGCTTTGCTCCCCATGTGCTGCTGGATGTGCTGCAGGCGCAATTGCGCTTTGAACGGCTGTCCCGGCAGATTCCTCTGGACGACCCGGCACTGCATCCACGAGCCGGCGACTGGGACCGCATGACCTTCGCCGAATGGATTCGCCGCACGCTGAAAACCGCCCATGGGCGCAAGGTCTTCGAGCTGATGGCCGGGGCCGTGTTTGCTGCCAGTCCCCATGAGTTTTCCCTGCTCCATGCGCTGTTCTACGTAAAGAGCGGTACCGACTTCGACACCATCCTCGCGGTCGAGGGCGGTGCCCAGCAGG
>CALMID010000061.1 GCA_937863915.1 uncultured Pseudomonas sp. | reverse complement strand
TCATCGACGGCGCACTGGGCATGGCCTACGGCATCACCGCCACCACCTTCCTGCTGTCGGCCGGCGCCAGCCCGGCGGCGGCCAGCGCCAGCGTGCACATTGCCGAGGTGTTCACCACCGGCCTGTCGGGCATCTCCCACGTCAAACTGGGCAACGTCAACAAGTCACTGTTCCTGCGCCTGCTGCTGCCCGGCATCATCGGTGCCGTGCTGGGTGCCGTGCTGATCACCCAGTTCGACGGCGCGGTGATGAAGCCCTTCATCTCCGCGTATCTGCTGCTGATGGGGCTGTACATCCTGAGCAAGGCCTACCGCCATGTGAAGCAGCGCAAGGAGCCCAAGCACGTGGCCAAACTGGCCCTGTTCGGCGGTTTCGTCGATGCTGCCGGTGGTGGTGGCTGGGGCCCGGTAGTCACCAGCAGCCTGCTGGGCTCCGGAAGCGATCCGCGCACCACCATCGGCTCGGTCAATTTCGCCGAGTTCTTCCTGACCATCGCCAGCGCCACCTCCTTCATTCTGCTGGCCGGCGAGCCGAGCACCTGGATGATGGTGGCCGGCCTGGTGTTTGGTGGTCTGTTCGCCGCGCCCTTCGCTGCCCTGCTGTGCAAGAAGCTGCCGGCCAGAACGCTGCTGACCATCGTGGGCTGCCTGATCACCTTCATCAGCGCCTACAACATCTACAAAGCACTGGTCTGATCACGACCAACGGCTCTCACACGGCCCCTGCCCTGATCCTCAGCGCGGGGGCCGTGGCGTTTCTGAAGGCCAAGCAACAGGCGCCAGGGTTCTAAGCACCTAGCCAAAAGATCTAGAACAACCGTCTTTTTATTGCTCTGGCGCATTGACCACTCATTCAGCTTTTTCCATGCTGCGGCCTTTCTTCTGCCTCAAGGAATGCGCGCATGAAACTGGAAACCCTGGCCATCCACGCCGGCTACAGCCCCGACCCGACCACCAAGGCGGTGGCGGTGCCGATCTACCAGACCACCTCCTACGCCTTCGACGACACCCAGCACGGTGCCGACCTGTTCGACCTGAAGGTGGCCGGCAACATCTACACGCGCATCATGAACCCCACCACCGATGTGCTGGAAAAGCGCGTGGCAGCGCTGGAAGGCGGCGTCGGCGCGCTGGCCGTGGCCTCGGGCATGGCCGCCATCACCTACGCCATCCAGACCATCGCCGAGGTCGGCGACAACATCGTCTCGGTGGCCAAGCTGTACGGCGGCACCTACAACCTGTTCGCCCACACCCTGCCACGCCAGGGCATCGAAGTACGCTTCGCCCCCCATGACGACATCGCCGCCCTGGAAGCACTGATCGACAGCAAGACCAAGGCCGTATTCTGCGAGTCGATCGGCAACCCGGCCGGCAACATCATCGACCTCAAGGCCCTGGCCGACGCCGCGCACCGCCATGGTGTGCCGCTGATCGTCGACAACACCGTGGCCACGCCGATTCTCTGCCGGCCGTTCGAGCACGGCGCCGACATCGTGGTGCACTCGCTGACCAAGTACATGGGCGGCCACGGCACCAGCATTGGCGGCATCGTCGTCGATTCGGGGCAGTTCCCCTGGGCACAACACAAAGAGCGCTTCGCCCTGCTCAACACCCCGGACGTGTCCTACCACGGCGTGACCTACACCGAGGCCTTCGGCCCGGCGGCGTTCATCGGCCGCTGCCGCGTGGTGCCGCTGCGCAACATGGGCGCGGCGATCTCGCCGTTCAACGCCTTCCTCATCCTGCAAGGCCTGGAAACCCTGGCCCTGCGCATGGAGCGCCACTGCGAGAATGCCTTGAAAGTCGCGCAGTTCCTGCAGAACCACCCGCAGGTGGCCTGGGTGAAATACGCCGGCCTGCCGGATCATCCCGAGCACGCCCTGGCGCAACGTTTCTGCAGCGGCCAGCCGGCGGGGATTCTCTCCTTCGGCATTGTCGGCGGTCAGGAAGCCGGCGCGCGCTTCATCGACGCCCTGAAGCTGGTGGTACGTCTGGTCAACATCGGCGACGCCAAGTCGCTGGCCTGCCACCCGGCCTCGACCACCCACCGCCAGCTCAATGACGAGGAACTGGCCAAGGCCGGTGTGCCGCGCGACATGATCCGCCTGTCGATCGGCATCGAGCACAGCGACGACATCCTCGCCGACCTGAGCCAGGCCCTCGAAGCCTCCAAGGGCTGATCCCCTTGATATCGCCATAAGCGCCTCCAGATTGGAGTCATTCCCCACTGGAGGCGCTTATGAGCGACCCACTGCTGATCCCCTGCCCGGCCTGCCATGGCCTCAACCGCATTCCTGCCGCACGCCTGGCCGATGCCCCGCGCTGTGGCCGCTGCAAGGCCGACGTGCTGCCCGGCAAGCCCTTCGAACTCACCCAGGCCAGCTTCGACGCGCAGAACAGAGGCGACCTGCCGCTGCTGATCGATGTCTGGGCCAGCTGGTGCGGTCCGTGTCGCAGCTTTGCACCGATCTTCGAGCAGGCCGCCGGCCAGTTGCAGGGGCGCTGCCGCCTGGCCAAGCTGGACAGCGAAGCCAATCCGCAGCTGTCCGCCGAAATGGGCATCCGCTCGATCCCGACCCTGATCCTGCTCAGGGGCGGCGTGGAAGTGGCGCGCCAGAGCGGCGCCCTGCCGTTGCCGCAACTGCTCGGCTGGCTGCGCCAGCAGGGGGTGTGAGCACTTTGGTCAGGCCGATGCGGCGTCTGAGGTCATTCCCTGGCGCATGACCAACCCTTAGGCTGGCCGGACAACGACAAGAACGGAGTCCCGCCATGCCCCTGCCCACCGAGCTGGTGCGTCGCCTCACCGAAGAGCAGATCGCCTTCGTCAAACGCTCGGGCCTCAAGGCCGAGGTCCTCGAGCCCGGCCATGTGCGCCTGTGCATGCCGCTGGCCGGCAATGAAAACCATATCGGCAGCATGTATGCCGGCGCCCTGTTCACCGTGGCGGAAATCCCCGGCGGGGCGCTGTTTCTCACCAGTTTCGATGCCGAGCACTACTACCCCATCGTCAAGAGCCTGAACCTGCGCTTCCTGCGCCCGGCCACCGGTGATATCCGGGTCGAAGCCCGCATGAGCAGCGCGGATATCGAGCGTCTGCAGGCCCTGGCCAGCGAGCACGGCAAGGCCGATTACCCGCTGCAGCTGCAACTGACCGCCGAAGATGGCAGCGTGGTCGCCGAAAGCGAGGCGATCTATCAGCTCCGCCGGCGTAGCTAAGCCCGTCTGGTCAGCCGGGGCAAAGCAGCTACCCTGTTGAGACAGCCTGTCGTCGGCAGATTCCGCCGCGCTCACCCGGCACGCTGGAGGACTCAAGGACATGCTCCGCTCGCGCAATCACAAACAGCCTTGGTGGGCGCTGCTTCTGCTACTGGCGACACCCTCGCTGCTGGCGGCGGGGCTGACGCTGAGCGCGGAACAGCAGGCCTGGCTGCGCCAGCACCCGCAGATCGTCTGGGCCGCCGAAAGCGACTATCAGCCATTCATCTACCTCGACGCGCAGCAACAGCCACGCGGCCTCTCCCATGACCTGCTGATGCTCCTGCAGCAACGCCTGAACCTGCCGCTGCAACGGGCTCCGGCCGCGCCGCTGGACCAGCTGCTGAGTGAGGTTCGCGCTGGCAGGATCGACCTGCTCACCTCGCTGCGCCCGACGGCGGAACGTTCCGAGTACCTGGCCTTCACTGCTCCCTACGTGCAGGTCCCGACCGTCCTGATGCTGCGCCGCGACCAGCGCAGCACCCTGACCCTGAACCAGCTGCAAGGCCAGAAGGTGGCCGTCGGCCAGGGCTATGCCGTCGAAGCCTTCGTTCGCCAGCACTTCCCGGAGGTGGACTGGCAGGCCCTGCCCGGTGACCGCGAAGGCATCCAGGCGCTGCTCAACCGCCAGGTGGAAGCCGTGGTGCTCGACCTCGGCAGCGCCAGTTACCTGCTGCAGCAGTTCAACGCCAAGGCCCTGCAGATCGGCACGCGCATCGGCTTCGACTATCCCCTGAGCCTGGCCTACCGCAAGGACTGGCCGGAGCTGGGCAGCATCCTCGATACCGGCCTGCGCTCACTCAGCCTGCAGGAACGTGAAGCGCTGCTGACGCCCTGGCTGCAGCCGCTGGCCAGCCCGCCAAACGCACCCGGTGGCCAACTGCTGAAAGCTGCTGCACTGCTCATGCTGCTGATCGCCACCACTCTGCTGGGCTGGCATGCCTGGCGACAACGCAGGCTTGCCTCATGATCGCCAACACGCCGCGACTGCGCCCGGGCACCTGCCTGCTGCTGATATTCGGCTATCTCGGGCTGGCCCTGATGTCGCTCTATCTCAGCCGCCAGGGGCCAGGCGTTGCCAGCATCTGGCTGGCCAATGCCCTGGCCATTGCCGTGCTGTTCAGCCACCCGCGCCGCCATTGGCTGGTACTGCTACCGTGCATGGCGTTGGGCAACCTTGCCGCCGAGTTGCTGTTCGGCGACTCGCTGGCGATCAGCCTGTTCTTTACCGGCGTCAACCTGCTCGAAGTCAGCCTGGCGGCCTGCCTGCTGCAACGCGCCACGGCCGCCACCCGGCAGATGCAGGACAACCCGCTCGCCCTGCTGCGCACGCTTGGCAACGGCGCCGTCTGGCCGGTACTGCTCAGCGCCAGCCTGGGTGCCTTTGGCCTCAGCCAACTGCAGCTGGGCCACTATGTCGACCTGTGGCTGATCTGGTTCGCCAGCTCCTGCACCGGCTCGGTAGCCCTGCTGCCGCTGATGCTGATCTGGCGCCAACGAGGCCTGGCAGACCTTCTCGGTGATTTCCATCCGCTGCTGACCCCGACGCTGCTGCTGGGTTGCCTGAGTCTCGGCATTCTGGCCCTGCTGTACCTGCCCTTTCCCTTCGTCTACCTCGGCGCGCCGCTACTGCTCGCCACCTTCTACCTGAGCCTTGCCAATATCGCCCTGTTCAACGCCTGTCTGGCCATGCTGGTCAGCGGTATGCTCTCGCTGGGCCTGTTCATTCCACCGCCGCTTACGGCCAGCTGGCAGGCCATGCTGCTCTACCTGCCGATTCTCGCCGTGCTGATGCCGCCCCTGCTGCTGTCCGCCAGCCTGCAGCAGGCGCGCCAGCGCGAACTGGATTTCCGCATCAGCGAGCAACGCTTCCGCGGGGCGCTGGCCTTTGCCGGTACCGGCGTGGCACTGGCCAGCAGTGACGGTCTGATTACCGAGGCCAACCAACGCCTATGCCAGCTGTTCGGCTACCGCCGCGAAGAGCTGCTGGGCACGCAGCACCTGGACCTCAGCCACCCGGACGACCGCAACCTGTCACGTGAGCGCCTGGATGAGCTGCTGGCCGGCAAGTGCGATTTCTATGCCCTCGACAAGCGTTTCCTCAACAGCCACGGCCAGCCGTTCTGGGCCCATGTCACGGTGTCGCGCCTGCCCCGCCAGAACGATGCCGACGAACTGATCGTGCAGATCGACGACATCAGCGATAAAGTCGAGGCACAGCACAAGCTCAATCAGTTGCGCATCGTGGCCGAGAAGGCCAATCGCACCAAGAGCGAGTTCCTCGCCAACATGAGCCACGAAATCCGCACGCCGATGAATGGCGTGCTGGGTATCGCCCAGTTGCTCGAACGCACCGAGCTCAACAGCACCCAGCGCAAGTACCTGGACATGCTGCACGATGCCGGCAAATCGCTCCTGGCCGTGATCAACGACATTCTCGACTTCGCCAAGATCGAAGCCGGCCGCCTGCAACTCAGCCCCTGCGAGTTCGAGCTGGACGAGCTGGTCAGCCACATGGCCTCCCTGATGACCCTGCAGGCCGGTGAGCGCGACCTCGAGCTGCTGATCCAGGTCGACCCGCAAGTCCCCGGACGCCTGTTCGCTGACCGCAACCGGCTGCAACAGATCCTCGCCAACCTCACCGGCAATGCCATCAAGTTCACCCCCCACGGCGAGGTCGAGCTGAGCATTGGCATACGCCAGCAGGACAACCGCAGCCTCCTGCACTTTCGCGTGCGCGACACCGGTATCGGTATCGGCGCACAACAGCAGGCCAGCCTGTTCGAAGCCCTGGAGTCCAGCGAACCGGTACGCACGCCCCCCTCAGGCGGCAGCGGGCTGGGCCTGGCCATCAGCAAGCGCCTGGTACAGTTGATGGGCGGCGAGCTGGGCCTGCACAGCGCCGCCAACCAGGGCAGCGAGTTCTGGTTCGACCTGCCACTCAAGCAACCGCTGCCCAGCAGCGTGACGGCCCTGCCGGAAATCGCCGCACTGGCCGGCCTGCGCGTGCTGCTGGTGGAAGACCACCCACGCTGCCGGCAGATCCTCTGGCAGCAGCTGTGCGCCTACCGCTGCAGTGTCGATTGCGCCGAGTCCTGTGCCGACGCCGAAGTGCTGTTCGAGCAGGCGCTGATGGCCGGACAGCCTTACCAATTGCTGCTGATCGATTGGCAAATGCCCGGAGCGAATGGCCTGCAGACACTGGAGCGCCTGCGCGAACATGCGCCCAAAGCCATGCCGCCGTGCCTGCTGATGGTCAACGCCTTTGCCCGCGAACACCTGACAGGTACCGACACCCAACCGCCAGTGACCAGCCTGCTGCTCAAGCCGGTGACGCGCAGCAGTCTGCAGCGACAGATGCTCGAGGCCCTGCAGCATCCGCAGTCACTGCTCGCCGACGAACTGCTACGGGAACAGCAACCGCTGCAGGGCAGCCACCTGCTGCTGGTGGAGGACAACACGCTCAATCAGCTCGTGGCCCAGGGAATCCTCGAAAAAATGGGCGCCCAGGTCAGTGTCGCCAGCGATGGCCAGCAGGCGCTGGAGCGTCTGCGCCGGACGGATCAGCCATTCGACCTGGTTCTGATGGATATCCAGATGCCGGGCATGGACGGCCTTACCGCTACCCGTCTGATCCGCGACGAACTCGGCCTGCAGTTGCCGGTGCTGGCCATGACGGCTGGGGTCAGCCCCCGCGAACGTGAACAGTGCAGGGAGGCCGGCATGAATGCCTTCATCGCCAAGCCGATCGAGCAGCATCTGCTGCTGAAGAGCCTGCTCCCCTACCTGCCCCATCGTCCCGTATCGCCCGGCGACACGGCGGTCGCCATTGCGCAACCCTCGGCGGTCTTCAATGCCGACAATCTCCAGCGCCTGTGCGCGGCCAGCCCCGACGTGCACCTGACCATGGCCGGACTGATAGCCGCCGCCATCGAACGTGGCCTGCAACCACTGGAGGAAATCCGCGAAGCCTGGCACAACGGGCAACACGACGAAGCCAGCCGTCTGCTGCACACCCAGCGTGGCAGTCTTGCCACGCTGGGTGCGGTCGGCGTGCCCGCCCTGTGCCTGCGCCTCGAGGACAGTATCCGCCTGCAACAAACTGACAGGATTGAGCCGCTGCTGGCCGAGCTGGACAGCGAATTCCGCGCCCTGCTCGATGCGCTGCAGCAATGGCTGCGCGACCACCCGCCCGGAAAGGCCTGAACCACGCTTGCCATGGATCAAGACCCGCGCGCCACAAGCTCGCATACTGCAACGACAACTCTGGAGGACGCACCATGTTCAGCCACATCCTGATTGCTCACGACCTCAGCCTGGAAAGTGACATTGCCCTGCAGCGCGCCGCGCAGCTGGCCAACCAGCATCACGCCCGGCTGACCCTGCTGCATGTGGTCGAGGGGCATCCGGATGCCAAGGCGCTGGCCGAACTGCAGGCCGCCGCCGAAAAGGTCCTCGGCGAACGACTGGCGACCTATAGCCACTGCCGGGCGGATGTGGTGCTGCGCAGCGGCCAGGCCGCACAGGCCACCCTGGAGGTCGCCAGCGATATCGGTGCGGACCTGCTGGTGGTCGGCGGCCACCACAAGGGCCGCCCGGAACTGTTCAGCGGTACCAATTTAGAGCGCCTGGCCCGTCATTGTGGCATGCCGCTGCTGCTCGCCCGCTGTGAGCAGATCGCGCCTTACCAGCGCGCCATCGTCGCCCTTGATCAATCCCTGTGCGGCTGCCAGGCCCTGCGCAGCGCGGCTTGCCTGATTCCCGCCGAGGCCGAGCTGCTGGGCATCAATATCTTCGATGCCAGCGGCCGCCGCGACGCCCGCCAGGCCGGCGAACAGCTGGAAATTCAGCAGGGCTTGCTGCAGCACATGGTCGAGGATGAGTGCGAACAACTCCCCGCACGACAAAAGCCGGTGCGCGTCGAAGTCATTCCCGGCACATTGGCCGGCAGCCTCGACGAGCGTATCCGTGAAGAGCAACCACAACTGCTGGCACTCGGTCAGCACAGCCGCAGCCGCCTGAGCGAAGCGCTGCTGGGCAGCCTGCCCATCCACTACCTGCGCCAGCCACCCTGCGATGTGCTGCTGGTGAAATGAACAAGGCCCCATCAGGGGCCTTGTTCATGAGGGGTATTGCTCGTTAAGTAGCGTTACTCGCCGGACTCAAGCAGCTGGTGCAGCTCCTGGAACTGCTGGCTCAGCTTGTGCCGTGGATCGAGGAAGATCAGCGGTTTGCAGGCCTGGTGCGACTCGCGCATCTTCACCGAACTCATCAGGTTGACCGGCAGCACCGGCAGGCCCTCGGCAATCAGTTCGTCGAGCAGCTGTTGCGGCAGCGCGGCACGCGGCTGGAACTGGTTGACCACGATACCCTCGACCTCCAGGTCCTCGTTGTGGTCCTCCTTGAGCTCCTCGATTTCCTGCAGCAGGCCGTACAGCGCCTGACGCGAGAAGCTGTCGCAGTCGAAGGGGATCAGCACGCGGTCGGCGGCGATCAGCGCGGAAACGGTGTAGAAGTTCAGCGCCGGCGGGGTGTCCAGGTAGATCCGGTCGTAATCCTCGGCCAGCTCTTCCAGCAGTTTGCGCAGCTTGTTGATCTTGTGCTTCTGCTCCAGCTTGGGCTGCAGCTCGGCCAGCTCGGCGGTGGCGGTAACCACATGCAGGTTGTCGAACGGCGTCTCGTAGATATCGACCTTGCCTTTCTTGGCGAATGGCCCGGAGGCCAGGGTCTGTTTGAAGAAATCGGCGATGCCGACCGGGATGTCATCGCCGGTCAGCCCCGTCAGGTAGTGGGTGGAGTTGGCCTGGGCATCCAGGTCGATGAGCAGGGTGCGATAGCCCTCGGCCGCGCTGACCGCCGCCAGGTTGCAGGCAATGCTGGATTTGCCCACGCCGCCTTTCTGGTTGAACACCACTCGCCGCATCACACACCTCCCTGATTATTCACTGCGCTGATTCTATGCAAAGCCCGTGACAAGGGCGAGGCATTAACCCGGCCTTGAAAGCACGGAGGCCGCTGATGCGGCCTCCGGTCTGACTTACTGGTGGTACTGCGCGGACAACTCGTGCACCGCCTCGAAGAAGGCGGCGGCATTGGCCGGGTCGACTTCCGGGGTGATGCCGTGCCCGAGGTTGAACACATGGCCCTCGCCCGAACCGTAGGCTGCGAGGATACGCCCCACTTCGGCGCGGATGGCCGCCGGGGTCGCGTACAGCACGCTCGGGTCCATGTTGCCCTGCAGGGCGACCTTGCCACCCACGCGCTGACGGGCGCTGCCGATATCGCAGGTCCAGTCCAGGCCCAGCGCTTCGGCACCGCTGTCAGCCATGGATTCCAGCCACAGGCCACCGCCCTTGGTGAACAGGATCACCGGCACGCGGCGCCCGTCATGTTCGCGGATCAGACCGTCGACGATCTTCTGCATGTAGGCCAGGGAGAATTCCTGGTAGGCCGCCGCCGACAGGCTGCCGCCCCAGGAATCGAAAATCTGCACCGCCTGGGCGCCGGCGCGGATCTGGCCGTTGAGGTAGCTGGTGACCGACTGCGCCAGCTTGTCCAGCAGCGCATGCATGGCCTGCGGGTTGTTGTAGAGCATGGCCTTGGACTTGCGGAAGTCCTTGGACGAGCCACCCTCGACCATGTAGGTCGCCAGCGTCCACGGGCTGCCGGAGAAGCCGATCAGCGGCACGCGGCCATTCAGCTCGCGGCGGATGGTGCGCACGGCATCCATCACATAGCCCAGGTCTTTCTCGGGATCAGGAATCGGCAGCGCCTCGATATCGGCCAGGCTGCTGATCACCTTCTTGAAACGCGGACCCTCGCCGGTCTCGAAGTACAGGCCCTGGCCCATGGCATCCGGCACGGTGAGGATGTCGGAGAAGAGAATCGCCGCGTCGATCTGCGCATAACGGTCCAGCGGCTGGATGGTGACCTCGCAGGCCAGCTCCGGATTTTTCATCAGGCTGACGAAATCACCGGCCTTGGCCCGGGTGGCGCGGTACTCCGGCAGGTAGCGGCCGGCCTGACGCATCATCCACACCGGGGTGACATCGACAGGCTGCTTGAGCAGGGCGCGGAGGAAGCGGTCATTCTTCAGGGCGGACATCGGCGGTTTCCTGATTCAACAAAGAGGGGCGTAGTGGCACGACCGGAGTATGCAGCCCTGCGGACTCCAGCGCCCCCTACCGGGGACGGGCACCTGCGCGGAATGCCGGGCATTTTCGCAGAGCGCAAAACAAAAGGCACGGCGATTGCCGTGCCTTTTGTCCATCGCGTTGATGCAGATCAGGCTCAGACGCCGAGGTAGTCGAGGATACCTTCGGCGGCATTGCGGCCTTCGAAGATCGCCGTGACGACCAGGTCGGAGCCACGCACCATGTCGCCACCGGCGAAAATCTTCGGGTTGCTGGTCTGGTGCTTGAACTTGCCCTGCTCCGGAGCCACAACGCGGCCCTGGCTGTCGGTCTGGATCTGGAACTGCTCGAACCACGGCGCCGGGCTTGGGCGGAAACCGAAGGCGATCAGCACGGCGTCGGCCGGGATGATTTCCTCGGAGCCCGGAATCGGCTCGGGGCTGCGACGGCCACGGGCATCCGGCTCGCCGAGACGGGTCTCGACCACCTTGATGCCTTCCACCTTGCCTTCGCCGACGATGGCGATGGGCTGGCGGTTGAAGAGGAACTTCACGCCCTCTTCCTTGGCGTTCTTCACCTCACGGCGCGAACCCGGCATGTTCTCTTCGTCACGACGGTAAGCGCAGGTCACGCTCTTGGCGCCCTGGCGGATGGAGGTGCGGTTGCAGTCCATCGCAGTGTCACCACCGCCCAGCACGACCACCTTCTTGCCCGCCATGTCGATGAAGTCGGCGGGCGACTTCTCGAAACCGAGGTTGCGGTTGACGTTGGCGATCAGGAAATCCAGCGCATCGGTCACGCCCGGCAGGTCTTCGCCCGGGAAGCCACCTTTCATGTAGGTGTAGGTGCCCATGCCCATGAACACGGCATCGAACTCGGCGAGCAGGTCATCCATGCTGATGTCCTTGCCGATCTCGGTGTTCAGGCGGAACTCCACGCCCATGCCGGTGAAGACCTCACGACGGCGGCTGAGCACGGTCTTTTCCAGCTTGAACTCGGGGATGCCGAAGGTCAGCAGACCACCGATTTCCGGGTTCTTGTCGAACACCACCGGGGTCACGCCATTGCGCACCAGGATGTCGGCGCAGCCCAGGCCGGCCGGGCCGGCACCGATGACGGCAACACGCTTGCCGGTCGGCTTGACCTTGGACATGTCCGGACGCCAGCCCATGGCAAAGGCGGTATCGGTGATGTACTTCTCCACCGAGCCGATGGTCACTGCGCCGAAGCCGTCGTTGAGGGTGCAGGCACCCTCGCACAGACGATCCTGCGGGCACACCCGGCCGCACACTTCCGGCAGGGTGTTGGTCTGGTGGCTCAGTTCGGCGGCCGCCAGGATGTTGCCTTCCGAAACCAGCTTCAGCCAGTTCGGAATGAAGTTGTGCACCGGGCACTTCCACTCGCAGTACGGGTTACCGCAGCCGAGGCAGCGGTGAGCCTGTTCGGAAGCCTGGGCAGGCTTGAACAGGTCATAGATCTCGACGAATTCCTTCTTGCGCTGACGCAAGAGTTTCTTCTTCGGATCCTTGCGCCCGACTTCGATGAACTGGAAGTCATTGTTCAGACGTTCAGTCATTTCAAAACCTCATCAAACCACTTCGGGCGCTTGTTATTGCGGGTTGGCACGGGTGCTGGTGAGCAGGGTCTTCAAGCTGGCCGCCTTGGGCTTGACCAGCCAGAACTTGCGCACGTAGTCATCCAGGTTGTCCAGCAGGTGACGACCCCAGGCGCTGCCGCTCTCCTCGACGTACTCGGCGAGCACGCGCTGCAGGTGAGTGCGGTAGGCTTCCATGGCTTCGTTGTTGATGCGCTGGATTTCCACCAGTTCGTGGTTGACGCGATCGACGAAGCTGTTGTCTTCGTCCAGCACGTAGGCAAAGCCACCGGTCATACCGGAACCGAAGTTGTAGCCGGTCTTGCCCAGTACGCAGACGAAACCGCCGGTCATGTACTCGCAGCAGTGGTCGCCAGTGCCTTCCACGACAGCATGGGCACCGGAGTTACGCACGGCGAAACGCTCGCCAGCGGTCCCTACGGCGAACAGCTTGCCACCGGTGGCGCCGTACAGGCAGGTGTTGCCGATGATGGCCGACTCCTGGCTCTTGAACGGGCTGCCGGCCGGCGGAACGATCACCAGCTTGCCGCCAGTCATGCCCTTGCCGACATAGTCGTTGGCATCGCCTTCCAGGTGCAGGTTCAGGCCGCCGGCGTTCCACACGCCGAAGCTCTGACCCGCGGTGCCCTTGAAGCGGAAGGTGATCGGGGCGCTGGCCATGCCCTGGTTGCCGTGGGCACGGGCGATTTCACCCGACACGCGGGCACCGATGGAGCGGTCGCAGTTGCAGATTTCCAGCGCGAATTCGCCACCGGACTTGTTGGCAATCGCGTCCTTGGTCAGCTCGGCCATCTTCTCGGCGAGCAGGCCCTGATCGAACGGCGGGTTGCGGTCCACTTCACAGAACTGCGGCTTGTCCGCCGGAATGTGGTCGCTGCCCAGCAACGGAGTCAGGTCGAGGAACTGCTGCTTGTCGGTTTCACCCGGCAGCACTTCGAGCAGATCGGTACGACCGATCAGCTCGCCCAGGCTGCGCACGCCCAGCTTGGCCAGCCACTCGCGGGTTTCCTCGGCGACGTAGGTGAAGAAGTTCATCACCATTTCGACGGTACCGATGAAGTGGTCCTTGCGCAGCTTGTCGTTCTGAGTGGCGACGCCGGTGGCGCAGTTGTTCAGGTGGCAGATGCGCAGGTACTTGCAGCCCAGGGCGATCATCGGCGCGGTGCCGAAGCCGAAGCTCTCGGCGCCGAGGATGGCGGCCTTGATCACGTCCAGACCGGTCTTCAGGCCACCGTCGGTCTGCACCCGCACCTTGCCGCGCAGGTCATTGCCACGCAGGGTCTGGTGGGTTTCAGCCAGGCCGAGTTCCCACGGCGCGCCGGCGTACTTGATCGAGGTGATCGGCGAGGCGCCGGTACCACCGTCGTAACCGGAGATGGTGATCAGGTCGGCGTAAGCCTTGGCCACGCCGGCGGCGATGGTACCTACACCGGCCTCGGCCACCAGCTTGACCGATACCAGCGCCTGCGGATTGACCTGCTTGAGGTCATAGATCAGCTGCGCCAGGTCTTCGATCGAATAGATGTCGTGGTGCGGCGGCGGCGAAATCAGGGTCACGCCCGGCACCGCGTAACGCAGACGCGCGATCAGCGGATTGACCTTGCCGCCCGGCAGCTGGCCGCCCTCGCCCGGCTTGGCGCCCTGGGCCACCTTGATCTGCAGCACTTCGGCATTGACCAGGTATTCCGGCGTGACACCGAAACGACCGGTAGCCACCTGCTTGATCTTCGAGCTCTTAACCGTGCCGTAACGGGCCGGGTCTTCACCGCCTTCACCGGAGTTGGAGCGGGCGCCCAGACGGTTCATCGCCTCGGCGATGGCCTCGTGGGCTTCCGGCGACAGGGCACCAAGGGAAATACCGGCGGAGTCGAAGCGCTTGAGAATTTCCTCGAACGGCTCAACCTCGTCCAGCGACAGCGGCTTGTCCGCCAGCTTGACCTTGAGCAGGTCGCGGATCATCGACACCGGACGCTGGTCGACCAGCGCGGAGTATTCCTTGTACTTGGCGTAGTCGCCCTGCTGCACAGCGGCCTGCAGGGTGTTGACCACGTCCGGGTTGTAGGCATGGTACTCGCCACCGTAGACGAACTTGAGCAAACCACCCTGCTGGATCGGCTTGCGCGCGCTCCAGGCCTCGGCGGCCAGCAGTTTCTGCTCGTTCTCGATATCGACGAAGCGCGCACCCTTGATGCGGCTGGCAACGCCACGGAAGCTCAGCTCGACCACTTCCTCGGACAGACCGACCGCCTCGAACAGCTGGGCGCCACGGTAGGAGGCGATGGTGGAGATACCCATCTTCGACAGGATCTTCAGCAGGCCCTTGGCGATGCCCTTGCGGTAGTGCTTGAACACTTCGTCCAGATCGCCCAGCACTTCGCCGGTACGAATCAGGTCGGCCAGCACTTCGTAGGCCAGGTACGGGTACACCGCGGACGCACCGAAGCCCACCAGCACGGCAAAGTGATGCGGGTCACGGGCGGTGGCGGTCTCGACCAGGATGTTGCAGTCGCAACGCAGGCCCTGCTCGGTCAGGCGATGGTGCACGGCACCGGTGACCAGCGACGCATGCGCCGGCAGCTTGCCCGGAGCAATGTTGCGGTCGGTCAGCACCAGCAGCGTCTTGCCGGCACGCACGGCCTCTTCGGCCTGATCGGCCATGCTGCGCACAGCCGCTTCCAGCCCGAGCGCCTCGTCGTAGTTCATGTCGATGACATGACGCTCGAAGCCGGGGGTCTGCAGATTCATCAGCGCGCGCCACTTGGCCGGCGAGATCACCGGGCTGGTGAGGATCACGCGGCTGGCATGGGCTGGCGACTCTTCGAAGATGTTGCGCTCGGCGCCCAGGCAGATTTCCAGGGACATCACGATCGCTTCGCGCAGCGGGTCGATCGGCGGGTTGGTCACCTGAGCGAACTGCTGACGGAAGTAGTCGTAGGTCGAGCGCACGCGTTGCGACAGCACCGCCATCGGCGTGTCGTCGCCCATCGAGCCGACCGCTTCCTGGGCGTCCTCGGCCAGCGGACGCAGAACCTGGTCACGCTCTTCGAAGGTGACCTGGAACATCTTCATGAACTGCTTGAGCTGGTCAGCATCGTAGCTGGCCACGCCCTGGTCATCGTCCAGCGCAGCCTGGATGCGCACCGCGCCCTGACGCAGCCACTGCTTGTAGGGATGGCGCGACTT
>CALMID010000060.1 GCA_937863915.1 uncultured Pseudomonas sp. | reverse complement strand
GCGAGGCGATGAAGACCAACATGGAAGAGCTGATCCACCACTTCAAGCTCTTCACTGAAGGCATGCACGTGCCGGAGGGCGAAGCCTATGCTGCGGTCGAGCATCCGAAGGGCGAATTCGGCATCTACCTGATCAGCGACGGTGCCAACAAGCCTTACCGCATGAAGATCCGGCCGCCGGGGTTTGTGCACCTGTCCACGCTGGACGAACTGGCCAAGGGCCACATGCTGGCCGACGCCGTGGCCATCATCGGCACGCTGGATATCGTGTTTGGAGAGATCGATCGATGAGCACCGCCGTCGCAACCGCCGCTGCGGCTCCCCTGTCAGATGCTACGCTGGCGCGTTTTGCCCGCGAGGTCGCCAAGTACCCCGCCGAGCAGAAGCAGTCGGCCGTGATGGCGTGTCTGGCCATCGTGCAGCAGGAGCAGGGCTGGGTCAGTTCCGAAAGCGAGAAGGCCGTGGCCGAATACCTGGGCATGCCGCCCATGGCCGTGCATGAGGTCACGACCTTCTACAACATGTACAACCAGAAGCCGGTGGGCCGCTTCAAGCTTGCCGTGTGCACCAATGCGCCGTGCATGTTTGCGGGCGGACCGGAGGCCTTGAAGCACCTGTGCGACAAGCTGGGCATCGAGCCTTATGGCACCACGGCCGATGGTCAGTTCACCGTTCAACCCTGCGAATGCCTGGGTGCGTGCGGGGATGCGCCGGTGATGCTGGTGAACGACCGCAACATGTGCAGCTTCATGTCCAACGACAAGCTGGATCAACTGGTCGATGGCCTGCGCCGGGCGGAGGACTGAACCCATGGCACGTGTGCAAGACATCCTCGCGCAGTTCCAGGCCAAGGGCGTGGAAACCTGCTTTCATGGCCGCCATATCGATCCCCAGATCTACGCTGGCTTGAATGGCAGCAACTGGGGCTTGAAGGACTACGAGGCGCGCGGTGGCTACCAGGCGCTGCGCAAGATCCTAGGCCAGGATGGCGGTGCCGGCATGACGCAGGATGAAGTGATTGCCGAACTGAAGGCATCCAGCCTGCGCGGTCGCGGTGGCGCGGGCTTCCCGACTGGCCTCAAGTGGAGCTTCATGCCGCGCAACTTTCCCGGCCAGAAGTACCTGGTGTGCAACTCGGACGAGGGCGAGCCGGGCACCTTCAAGGACCGCGACATCCTCATGCACAACCCGCATGCGGTGATCGAGGGCATGGCCATCGCGGCCTACGCCATGGGCGCCAGTGTGGGCTACAACTACATCCACGGTGAGATCTTCCAGGTCTACGAACGCTTCGAAGCCGCCATCGAGCAGGCGCGTGAAGCAGGCTACCTGGGCCGGGGCGTGATGGGCAGCAAGTTCGATTTCCAGCTCCACGCGCACCACGGTTTCGGTGCCTACATCTGCGGTGAGGAAACCGCGCTGCTGGAATCGCTGGAAGGCAAGAAGGGGCAGCCGCGCTTCAAGCCGCCGTTTCCGGCCAGTTTCGGCCTGTATGGCAAGCCGACCACGATCAACAACACCGAAACCTTCGCCGCCACGCCCTGGATCATCCGCAACGGTGGTCAGGCCTATCTGGAATGCGGCAAGCCGAACAACGGTGGCACCAAGATTTTCTCGATCCAGGGCGATGTGGAGCGTCCCGGCAACTACGAGATCCCCATGGGCACCCCGTTCGCCAAGCTGCTGGAGCTGGCCGGCGGCGTGCGCGGCGGCAAGACGCTGAAGGCGGTGATTCCGGGGGGTTCCTCGTCCCCGGTGCTGCCGGCCGACATCATCATGCAGTGCACGATGGACTACGACTCCATCGCCAAGGCCGGCTCGATGCTGGGTTCCGGCGCCGTGATGGTGATGGACGATTCGCGCGACATGGTCGAAACGCTGCAGCGCCTGTCGTACTTCTACATGCACGAATCGTGCGGTCAGTGCACACCCTGCCGGGAGGGTACGGGCTGGCTGTGGCGCATGGTGCACCGCATCCAGAACGGGCAGGGCCGGCCAGAGGATCTGGCCAAACTCGACAACGTGGCGGAAAACATCATGGGCCGCACCATCTGCGCCCTGGGTGACGCCGCAGCGATGCCGGTGCGTGCCATGCTGAAACATTTCCGGCATGAGTTCGCGGCCAAGATCGATGCCGCAGTGAAGGCGCCCGCCTGATCGGATCGGACTGAGCAAATGGTTGAAATCGAAATCGACGGCAAGAAGGTGGAAGTGCCTGAAGGCAGCATGGTCATGCATGCAGCCGAGAAGGCTGGTACCTACATCCCGCACTTCTGCTATCACAAGAAGCTCTCCATCGCTGCCAATTGCCGCATGTGCCTGGTGGATGTGGAGAAGGCGCCCAAGCCCATGCCGGCCTGTGCTACGCCGGTGACGCAGGGCATGGTGGTGCACACGCAGACCGACAAGGCCGTGAAGGCGCAGAAGTCGGTGATGGAATTTCTGCTCATCAACCACCCGCTCGACTGCCCGATCTGCGACCAGGGCGGCGAATGCCAGCTTCAGGATCTGGCGGTGGGTTATGGCGCATCGGGGTCTCGCTACGGGGAAGAAAAGCGCGTGGTGTTCCACAAGGATGTGGGGCCGCTCATTTCGATGGAGGAAATGAGCCGCTGCATCCATTGCACCCGTTGTGTGCGCTTCGGCCAGGAGATTGCCGGCGTGATGGAGTTCGGCATGTCCCATCGCGGCGAGCACTCCGAGATCGAGACCTTCATCGGGCAGTCAGTGGATTCCGAGCTGTCGGGCAACATGATCGACATTTGCCCGGTCGGCGCACTGACCAGCAAGCCGTTCCGCTACAGCGCCCGCACCTGGGAGCTGTCGCGCCGCAAGAGCGTCAGCCCGCACGATTCGACCGGCGCCAACCTGATCGTGCAGGTCAAGAGCAATCGGGTGATGCGCGTCGTGCCGCTCGAGAACGAGGCCGTCAACGAGTGCTGGATCGCTGATCGCGACCGTTTCTCCTATGAGGCGCTGAATGGCGAGGAGCGCCTGACCAAGCCCATGCTCAAGCAGGGGGGTGCCTGGAAAGAGGTCGATTGGCGGACGGCGCTGGAGTACGTGGCCAACGGCCTGAATCAGGTCAAGGCGCAGCACGGCGCAGGGGCCATCGGTGCCCTGGTCAGTCCGCACAGCACCTTGGAAGAGCTGTATCTGGCCGGCACGCTGGTGCGCGGGCTCGGCAGTCAGAACATCGACCATCGGTTGCGCCACCAGGAGTTTGCGCCAACCGAAGGCATCCGCTGGTTGGGCATGCCCATCGCAGCGTTGTCCAAACTGCAGAGCGTGCTCGTCGTCGGCTCCAACCTGCGCAAGGACCATCCTCTGTTTGCACAGCGAATTCGGCAGGCAGCGCGCCACGGATGTGCGGTCAGCGCTATTACTTCCGAAGCGTTGCTGAAGACCGAAGGCGCATGGGCCATGCCCTTGAGCGCCCATATGCTGGCAGAGCCCGGAGAGTGGGTGCAACAGCTGGCGGACGTGGCTGCCGTGATGGCCGAGCAGAAAGGCGTTTCGGCGCCTGCTGCCGGCACATCGACCGACGCAGCCAAGGCCATCGTGCAGGCGCTCATGTCGGGCGAGCAGAAGGCGATCCTGCTGGGCAATGCGGCTGCACACCACCCCAAGGCATCGAGCCTGCTGGCACTGTGCCAATGGATCGGGGCGCAATCGGGTGCCGTGTTCGGTTATCTGACCGAGGCGGCGAACACCGTGGGGGCGCAGTTCGTCAAGGCGCTGCCGCAGGATGGTGGCCAGAACGCAGCACAGATGCTGGCGGGTGGTTTGAAAGCAGCCCTGTTTCTCAACTGTGAACCTGGCGCGGATACGGCGGGGCGGCCACTGTCGGGATGCGACATGGTGGTCACCTTGAGCCCGTTCAAGGCGAACCTGGATATCAGCGACGTGCTGCTGCCCATTGCGCCGTTCACTGAAACCTCCGGCACCTTCGTCAACGCGGAAGGACGCGTGCAGAGTTTCCACGCCGTGGTGCGTCCCCTGGGTGAGGCGCGCCCGGCCTGGAAGGTGCTGCGTGTGCTGGCCGACATGCTGGGCATCGCACAACCTGCTTACGACAGTTCGCAGGAAGTGCTCGCGCAGGCCCTCGGCGGTGCTGAACCGGACACCATTTCGACAGCGGTCCTGAGCAACCGGACGACTGCATCGATCGATGCAGGGCCATCGTCCGTGGCCGGGGAGCCGGTCGGCATCTACCAGTTGGATGGCATCGTGCGCCGTGCGCCCTCGCTGCAATTGACGGCCGATGCACGAGAAGGAGCCGCGGCATGATTGACGCCTTCTACAATGGTGGCCTGCATCTCTTCAGCGGTGGCTGGTGGTCGGGCATCGCCTGGCCGGTGATCTGGAACCTCATCAAGATCGTGGTGGTGCTGCTGCCCTTGATGGGCGCCGTCGCCTACCTGACGCTGTGGGAGCGCAAGCTGCTGGGTTACATGCAGGTGCGTCACGGCCCGAACCGCACGGGGCCTTGGGGTCTGCTGCAACCCATTGCTGATGCAGTCAAGCTGCTCACCAAGGAAATCATTCGACCGACGGCTGCCAACAAGCCGCTGTTCTTCCTGGGGCCGCTGATGGCCATCATGCCGGCGCTGGCGGCGTGGGTGGTGATTCCGTTCGGGCCCGACATGGCGCTGGCCAACGTCAATGCCGGCTTGCTGCTGGTCATGGCCATCACGTCGATCGAGGTCTATGGTGTGATCATTGCGGGCTGGGCCTCCAACTCGAAATACGCGTTCCTCGGTGCGCTGCGCGCTTCGGCGCAAATGGTCAGTTACGAAATCGCCATGGGCTTCTGCTTCCTGGTGGTGCTGATGGTTTCGGGCAGCATGAACCTGACCGACATCGTGATGGCACAAGGGCAGGGCATGGCGGCCGACAAGGGCCTGGCCTTCCTGTCCTGGAACTGGTTGCCCCTGCTGCCCATCTTCGTCGTCTACCTGATCTCGGGCGTGGCCGAGACCAACCGCCACCCGTTCGACGTGGTGGAGGGCGAGGCCGAGATTGTGGCCGGCCACATGGTCGAGTATTCGGGCATGGGTTTTGCCACCTTCTTCCTGGCGGAATACGCGGCCATGTGGCTGGTGTCGATCCTGGCCGTGATCATGTTCCTGGGTGGCTGGCTGTCGCCCATCGACAGCGCTTTGTTCAACTGGGTGCCGGGCTGGATCTGGCTGGGCATCAAGACCTTTATCGTGGTGTCGATGTTCATCTGGATCCGTGCCACGTTCCCGCGCTTCCGTTACGACCAGATCATGCGCCTGGGCTGGAAGATCTTCATTCCCGTCACGCTGGTCTGGCTGCTCGTCGTGGGCTTCTGGATGCACAGCCCGTGGAACATCTGGCATTGAACGGAGGAGGAGTCATGGCTTCCGTAGCAGCATCACCTTTTTCGCTTCGCGACTTCTTCAAGAGCTTCATGCTCGTGGAACTGCTCAAGGGCATGGCCCTGACCGGTCGGTACGCCTTCAGCCGCAAGGTGACGATTCAGTTCCCGGAAGAGAAGACACCGCTGTCGCCGCGCTTTCGCGGCCTGCATGCGCTGCGCCGTTACGAAAACGGCGAAGAGCGCTGCATCGCCTGCAAGCTGTGCGAGGCGGTGTGTCCTGCCGTGGCCATCACCATCGAGGCCGGGCAGCGTGAAGACGGCTCGCGCCGCACGACACGTTACGACATCGATCTGACCAAGTGCATCTTCTGCGGTTTTTGCGAGGAAAGCTGCCCGGTGGATTCGATCGTCGAGACGCACATCCTCGAATACCACGGCGAGAAGCGCGGTGATCTGTATTTCACCAAGGACATGCTCCTGGCCGTTGGTGACCGGTACGAAACCGAGATCGCCGCTGCCAAGGCGGCCGACGCCAAGTACCGCTGAAGGCGAACAGACCAGACAAGACCATGGACGTCACCACCGCCTTTTTCTACCTGTTTGCACTCGTGCTGCTGTTTGCGGCATTCCGGGTGGTCACCGCGCGCAACCCCGTGCATGCGGTGCTGTTTCTGATGCTGGCCTTCTCGCAGGCCGCCGGCATCTGGCTGCTGCTCAAGGCCGAGTTCCTTGCCATCACGCTGGTGCTGGTCTACCTGGGCGCGGTCATGGTGCTGTTCCTGTTCGTGGTGATGATGCTGGATATCCACATCGACAGCCTGCGGCAGGGGTTCTGGCGTCACTTTCCGCTGGCCTTGGTCATCGGTGCGTTGATTACCCTGGAGATGGCCGTGGTGCTGTTCGGCGGTTTCCGCATCAGCGAGGCGCCGACCGTGCCGGAAACCGTGACCAACGCGGCGGGCGAGGTGGTCCAGTATTCCAACACCAAGGCGCTGGGCACGCTGCTCTACAGCAAGTACCTGTACCCCGTGGAGATCGCGGCCGTGCTGCTGCTGATCGCCATGATCACCGCGATCGCGCTGACGCTGCGTGAGCGCAAGGACAGCAAGAAGATCGATCCCGCGCTCCAGGTCCGGGTTCGTGCGAGCGACCGGCTGGAGATGGTGAAGATCGAACCGACGCAGGCGCCCGTGCCTGTGGAGCCGCAGGCCGCCGCGCCCGCGGAGGAGGGCAAGCAATGACCTTGACGCTCGCGCACTTCCTGACGCTGGGGGCGATCCTGTTCGCGCTCTCGGTGGTCGGGATCTTCCTGAACCGCAAGAACATCATCGTGCTGCTGATGGCGATCGAGTTGATGCTGCTGGCCATCAACATGAACTTCGTCGCCTTCTCGCATTACCTGGGCGACATGCACGGGCAGG